>JBJTSG010000167.1:0-4039 GCA_046076505.1 Erythrobacter sp.
TCCCGCGCCACTTCGCGCCAGCCGATATCGCGCCGGCAGAAGCCCGAGGAGAAGCGGATCGCGTCGACCGCCGCATAGGCCTTGGCCTGCGCTTCGGTGACGCTGCCTCCGGTCGCCGTGACGGCGAGCACGCGGCCGCCATTCGCCACCAGCGCGCCGTCCTTAAGCGCGGTGCCGGCGTGGAAGATCTTGGCGGCACCCGGTTCCACCCACGACAGATCGATCGCGCCGCTTTTGTCAGGCGTGCCGGGATAGCCGTTCGCGGCCATCACCACGGTTAGCGCGGTTTCCTCGCTGAGGGCGACTTGCGTGCCTGCGAGCGTCCCGGTCGCGCAGGCGAGCATCAGCGCCACCAGATCGCTCTGGAGCCGCATCATCAGCACCTGGCATTCGGGATCGCCGAAGCGGGCGTTGTATTCGATCAGCTTGGGACCCTCCGCCGTCAGCATCAGCCCGGCGTAGAGCACGCCGACATAGGGCACCCCGTCCTCGCGCATGGTGCGCACCGTCGGCTCGACGATCTCGGCCATGACGCGGGCCTGCAATTCGGGCGTGAGCACCGGCGCGGGGGAGTAGGCGCCCATGCCGCCGGTGTTGGGCCCGGTGTCGCCGTCGCCCACCCGCTTGTGGTCCTGCGCCGAGCCGAAGGGGACAACGGCGGCGCCGTCGGTGAGGGCGAAGAAGCTCGCCTCCTCGCCTTCCATGAACTCCTCGATCACCACCTCGGCCCCCGCCGCGCCGAACTGGCCGCCGAACATGTCGGCGAGCGCCGCCTCGGCCTCGGCGAGAGTCGGCGCGATCACCACGCCCTTGCCGGCCGCGAGCCCGTCGGCCTTCAGCACGTAGGGCGCAGCGAAGCGGGCAAGCGCGGCGCGGGCCTCACCAAGGCTGGCGGTCCGCACGTAGCCTGCGGTCGGGATGCCCGCGCGGGAGCACAGGTCCTTGGTGAAGCCCTTGGACCCCTCGAGCTGCGCCGCCGCCTTGGAGGGGCCGAACACCGGCACGCCCGCCGCGCGCAGCGAATCCGACAACCCGTCGACGAGTGGCGCCTCGGGGCCGATCACCACGAGGCCGATGGCGTGCTCGCGGCAGAAGGCGACCACGGCATCGTGGTCGGTCACCTCAAGCGCGACACACTCTGCCTCCTCGGCGATTCCGGGATTCCCGGGGGCGGCGTAGAGCTTCGTCAGGCTCGGGGATTGCGCCAGCTTCCACGCCAGCGCATGTTCGCGGCCTCCGGACCCAAGCAACAGGATGTTCATGGCGCCTCCGCCGACCAGTGATGACGATGCCGGGCTGGTAGCGCGGGCGAGGCAGGGCGACAACGCCCAGCCCCTCACCGTCAGCGAGATATCCCAGCTGCTGAAGCGCACCGTCGAGGACCGCTTCGGCTTCGTGCGGCTGCGCGGCGAGCTGTCGGGGGTGAAGCGCGCCGCATCGGGCCACCTCTATTGCTGCCTCAAGGACGAAGGCGCGGTGCTCGACGGGGTGATGTGGAAAGGCGGGGCGCAGCGCCTCGCCTTTCGCCCCGAGGACGGGTTGGAGGTGATCGCCACCGGCAAGCTCACCACCTATCCCGGCCGCTCCAAGTACCAGATCGTGATCGAAAGCCTCGAGCTGGCGGGCGAGGGCGCGCTGCTGGCGCTGCTCGAGAAGACCCGCGCCCGGCTCGCCGCCGAGGGGCTGTTCGCGCCGGAGCGCAAGCGCCGCCTGCCCTTCCTGCCGCAGGTGATCGGCGTCGTCACCTCGCCCACCGGGGCGGTGATCCGCGATATTCTCCACCGCCTCGCCGACCGCTTCCCGAGCCATGTGATCGTCTGGCCGGTGCTGGTGCAGGGCCAAGGCGCCGCGGAGCAGGTCGCCGCCGCGGTGCGCGGGTTCTCTGGCCTCGCTCCCGGCGGGCCGGTGCCGCGCCCCGACGTGGTGATCGTCGCGCGCGGGGGCGGCTCGATCGAGGACCTGTGGAGCTTCAACGAGGAGGTGGTGGTCCGCGCCATCGCCGAATGCTCGATCCCCGTCATCAGCGCAGTGGGGCACGAGACCGACACCACGCTGGCCGACTACGCCGCCGATCGCCGCGCGCCGACGCCGACGGCCGCGGCAGAGATGGCGGTGCCGGTGCGCGCCGACCTCGCCTTCACGCTGTCGGACCTCGCCACGCGCCAGCGCCGTGCGGTGTGGCGCCCGCTGGAACTCGGCCGCGAGCGCCTCGACGCGCGGGCGCGGATGCTGCCCCGCCCGGAGAATCTCCTCGCCCCGCAAGCGCAGAAGCTCGATGACCTTTCGGAGCGCCTGCGCCGCGCGCTCGGCGATCGCTCAGCGAGGGGACGCGAGCGGCTTGCGGGGGTGGCGGCGCGGCTCTCGCCGAGCCTGCTGTCGCGTTCCGCCGCCGAGGCGCAGCGCCGGCTCGACCGCGCGCGGCTCTCCCCCGCGCTCGTCCAACGCCCGCTGCGCCATGGGCAGGACCGTCTCGCCGCGCTCGCCAGGTTGATGAGCCAGCTGCACCCCGAGAAGCCCTTGGAGCGTGGCTACGCCATTGTCCGCGACGGCGCGGGCAAGGCGCTGACCACCCGCGCAGAAGCCGTCCGCGAGGCGCGCCTCTCGCTCCAGTTCCGCGACGGCTCGCTCGAGACCGTTCCCTCCGGCAGCACGCCGCCAGCCCCTGCGCCGCCGCCGCCCGCGCCGCGCCGACGCACGCCGGCCGCCTCGCCCACCCAAGATGATTTGTTCGGTTAGCCGCAAGCTGCTATCGTCCCGTCCATGCTGATGACTCCCTCCGACAAGGCCGCCAAGCTCTACTACGGCCCATCCAGCTTCCGCGTGCTGCGCCCCGGGAGCCACGTGCTGTGCGCCGTGAGCGGCGAGGCGATCCCTTTGCAGGAGCTGCGCTATTGGAGCGCCGAGCGGCAGGAGGCCTATGCCTCGGCCGAGATCGCGACCCGCCGCCTGCTCGGTCTCGCCTGATCTGCGCCTGATCTGATCCGGTGCATCTTCCCGGTTGACCCGCCGCAGCGCCTGCCCGATGGGCGCGCGCGCATGTGGCGTCTCCTGCTCCTCGCCGTGGTCGTCATCGGGCTCGCGCCGGGGCTCTTCGTGCGCACCCTGACCGGCGCGCGCGAGGACCTTGCGGTGGTGACGGTCACGCCCCTCCCGGATCGGCAGGGGACCAGCGGGGCGCTGCGGCTGACCGGCCTGTGGCAGCTGACCTCGCCCCACAGCCGGTTCGGCGGCTTCTCCGCGCTGGTGCCGGGCGAAGGGCCGGCGCTTATCGCCGGCACCGACCGCGGCTTCCTGCTCCATCTCGACCTTGCGCAGGACAGCCCCCACGCCGTCCCAGGCAGCTTCCGCTTCGTCGGGATCAGCCGCGGCCGCAAGGAGATCGTCGATCTCGAATCGCTCGCGCGCGATCCTGCCACCGGTACCCTGTGGGGCGGCTTCGAGGCCTACAACCTCGTCGTGCGCTGGCGCCGCGACGGCACCCGCGGCATCATCGCGCCGCGGGCGATGGCGCAGTGGGACGAGAACGGCGGGCCGGAGACGATGGAGCGGCTTGCCGACGGGCGCTTCCTTGTGATCGGTGAAAATCCTCTCTCGGGGAGCACGACGCTGCATGAGGCGCTGGTCTTCCCCGGCGATCCGCTGGAGGGAGGAGAGCCCGTCACGTCACGGTTCCGCGCGCCGGAAGGCTACGATCCGGTCGACGCCGTGCAGCTGTCCGACGGCCGGCTGCTGATCTTGCTGCGCGCCGTGAGCTACGCCGTCCCCGCAAGGTTCGACACCGCGATCGCCCTCGCCGACCCGCGCGAAATCCGCGCTGGCGGGACGTGGGAGGGGCGGATCATCCAGCGGATGAACGGCGGCATCCTCGCCGACAATTTCGAGGGGATCGCCTACGTGCCCTCGGCGCAGGACCCGGCGAAAGGCAGCGTGTGGGTGATCGTCGACGACAACTTCTCGGTGTTCCAGCGCACGCTGCTCGCGCGCTTCGCCTGGGACGGATCGGTCGTGCGCTAACGAAAAGGCGCCCGGGGATCCCCGA
>JBJTSG010000168.1:0-3505 GCA_046076505.1 Erythrobacter sp.
TCTTGAGTTCGAGTGCGAGGCGATGCCGCGCGCGCTCCACGACGGGGTTGCTGACCGACGCGCCGGGCCGATCGATCCGCACCACCTCGGCGCCGAGATCGGCGAGCAGCATGGCGACGTGCGGGCCGGGCCCGATGCCGGCGAACTCGAGGACGCGGAGGCCCGAAAGCGGGCCAGTCGGATGGCTCATCATGTCTCTCCCTTTTGCCCCGCTCTAGGCGGCCCATGCGCGGCAGGGCAAGCCTCGCCTTGGCGCCTCAAAAGGCAAACTTGCTTGTTGCCGGGATTTGAGGGTCTAACTGGACGGCCATGCGAAGTCTGACCCATCTCGAACGGCTCGAAGCCGAGAGCATCCACATCTTCCGCGAGGTCGTGGCCGAGGCGGAGAACCCGGTGATGCTCTATTCGGTGGGCAAGGATTCCTCGGTGATGCTGCACCTGGCGCGCAAGGCCTTCCACCCCGCGCCCGTGCCCTTTCCTATGCTGCACGTGGCGAGCGGGTGGGATTTCAAGGACCTGCTCGCCCACCGCGACCGGACGGTGCGCGAGTACGGCCTGAGGCTCGTCGTCGCGCAGAACGAGGAGGCCGAGGCGCAGGGGATCAACCCCTTCGACACGGGCAGCGCGCTCTATTCGCAGGCGCAGCTCACCGATCCGCTCAAGCGCGCCTTGAGCGAACACGGCTTCGACGCGGCCTTCGGCGGCGGGCGGCGCGACGAGGAGAAGGCGCGGGCGAAAGAGCGGATCTTCTCCTTCCGCAACGCCGCGCACCGCTGGGACCCCAAGAACCAGCGGCCCGAGCTGTGGAACCTCTACAACGCCAAGAAGAACAAGGGCGAGAGCATCCGGGTCTTCCCGATCTCGAATTGGACGGAACTGGACATCTGGCAGTATATCGCGCTGGAGAAGATCGACATCGTTCCGCTTTATTTCAGCAAGCCGCGCCCCACGGTGGAGCGCGACGGGCTGCTGCTGGTGGTGGATGACGAGCGCTTCCGGCTGGAGCCGGGCGAGGCGCCGGTGACGCGTTCGGTGCGCTTCCGCACGTTGGGCTGCTACCCGCTGACCGGCGCTACCGAGAGCACCGCGACCGAAATGAACGACATCATCCAGGAAATGCTGCTCGCCACCGGATCGGAACGCCAGGGCCGCGCGATCGACAAGGGCCAGTCGGCGAGCATGGAAGACAAGAAGGCGGAAGGGTACTTCTGATGAACAAGCCCCCCTCCTCCTTCCAGACCGAGGCGCTGATCGCCGAGGATATCGAGGCCTATCTCGAGGCGCACCAGAACAAGAGCCTCTTGCGCTTCATCACCTGCGGCAGCGTCGATGACGGCAAGTCGACCCTGATCGGGCGGCTACTCTACGATTCCCGGATGATCTTCGAGGACCAGCTCGCCGCGCTCGAAAGCGACAGCGCCAAGCACGGCACGCAAGGCGCGGAGATCGACTTCGCGCTGCTGGTCGATGGCCTCGCCGCGGAGCGCGAGCAGGGGATCACGATCGACGTCGCCTACCGCTTTTTCGCGACCGAGAAGCGCAAATTCATCGTCGCCGACACGCCGGGGCACGAGCAGTACACCCGCAACATGGTGACCGGCGCCTCGACCGCGGACCTCGCCGTGATTCTGATCGATGCGAGGAAGGGCGTGCTTCAACAGACGCGGCGGCATTCCTGGCTCGTCCACCTGCTCGGCATTCGGCACGTGGTGCTGGCGGTGAACAAGATGGACCTCGTCGGCTACGATCAGGCGGTGTTCGACAGCATTGTGGCCGACTACCGCAGCTTCGCGCACAGCATCGGGATCGAGCAGTTCACTGCGATTCCGATCTCGGGCTTCAAGGGCGACAACATCACCGCCGCACCCTCGGCGAATACGCCGTGGTATGGAGGCCCGGCGCTGATCCAGCATCTCGAGAGCGTTGAGGTCGATGCGGCCGCCGCGCAAAGCCAGCCGTTCCGCATGCCGGTGCAGTGGGTCAACCGCCCCAACCTCGACTTCCGCGGCTTTGCCGGCCAGATTGCGAGCGGCACGATCCGTCCGGGCGATCCGGTGCGGATTGTGCCCTCCGGCAAGACCTCCACCGTCAAAACCATCACGACCTTCGACGGCGACCTCGACGAGGCCGTCGCCGGCCAGTCCGTCACGCTCACCCTTGCTGATGAGGTCGATTGCTCGCGCGGCGATCTCATCGCTGCCGCGGGCGATCCGCCGCAGGCCTCGGACCAGTTCTGCGCAACCTTCGTGTGGATGGACGAGGAGGCGCTCAAGCCCGGGCGCGGCTACTGGCTCAAGATCGGGACGCAGACCGTCACCGCCACCGTCCAGCCGCCCAAGTACGAGATCGACGTCAACAGCCTCGAGCACCTCGCGGCCAAGACCCTCACGCTGAACGCGATCGGCGTCGCCGAGTTCGCCACCGACAGGCCGATCGCCTTCGAGCCTTACGAGACCAGCCGCCAGCTCGGCGGGTTCATCCTCATCGACAAGTTCACCAATGCGACCGTTGCGGCGGGCATGATCGCCTTCTCCTTGCGCCGTGCCGACAATGTCCACTGGCAGCCGCTCGCGATCACCCGCGAGGATCACGCGGGGATGAAGAACCAGAAGCCCCGCGTGCTGTGGTTCACCGGCCTGTCCGGCTCGGGCAAGTCGACCATCGCCAACGAGGTCGAAAAGCAGCTGTTCCTCATGAACCGCCACACCTTCCTCCTCGACGGGGACAATGTGCGCCACGGCCTCAACCGCGACCTCGGGTTCACCGAGGCCGACCGCGTCGAGAACCTGCGCCGCGTGGCCGAAGTCGCCAAGCTCATGGTCGATGCCGGTCTCGTCGTGCTCGTCAGTTTCATCGCGCCGTATGCCCGTGAACGCGCGATGGCGCGCAGCCTGTTCGCGCCGGGCGAGTTCCTCGAGGTCTTCGTCGATACACCGCTCGAGGTCTGCGAGGCCCGCGCTCCCAAGGGCATGTATGCCAAGGCGCGGGCGGGGAAGATCCCCAAATTCACCGGCGTCAATGCACCCTACGAGCGCCCCGAGGCGCCGGACCTGCGGTTGGACACCACCGCGATGGCGCCGGAGAGGCTGGCCGAACGCGTGATCGCGCGGGTCGGCGACGTCGTCTGATGCGTCCGGAACGTGCGCGCCCGCCGGGCCGCCGCGGGTCGGGTCAGGCCCCGGCCGCGTCCTCGATCGCCGCCACGAAGCGTTCCGCCGAGCCGGGCGCGTGGTCGAAGAACAGCGAGGGCTCGGTGAGTTCGAGCTCCAGCAGTTGCGGGCCGTCGGGCGACGGCAGCAGGTCGACGCGCGCATAAAGCGGCGCGCCGCCGGGGACCGCGGCCAGCGCGCGGTGCGCCACCTCGATCTCGGCCGATGAGGGTTCGCGCGGAGTGATCGCTTCCGGTGCGAACAGGGCGCTCGTCGCCTCGCCGTCGCGGGCCAGCAGCGGGCCCTTGCGGATGGCGTGCGAGAAGCGGCCGGCGAAGAACAGCAGCGCGGTTTCG
>JBJTSG010000169.1:0-2500 GCA_046076505.1 Erythrobacter sp.
TGCGCGAGGGCGGCTTCGCGAGCCACGCCGCCCGCCGCGGCCTGAAGCAGGCGGACGCGGTGCGGCTGGAGAATGTCCTCGCCGATCCGCCGCGCCTGCTGCTCGTCGCGGGCGACGCGGCGGGGCAGCGCCACCCGGCGCTCGCCAAGGCATCGCGCAGCATGACGGCCGCGCGCTTCGATCCCTCTCTGCTCTATTGCGGCGGGCCGACCATCCCCAAGGCCCGCGCGCGCCTGCGCGAGGTTCGCGCTGCGGTGGAGCGCGCCGGATGAACCGCGCCGCCCTCGTCTTCGCGCTGCTGCTGGCGGTGATCTTCCCGCTCTCGCTGCTCGCGGGCAAGGTGTGGATCGCGCCCTTCGCGAACACCCCCGGCAACGCCGCGCTGATCCTCGCCGAGCTGCGCCTGCCGCGCGCGGTGCTCGCCGTCGTCATCGGCGCGGGGCTGGGCGCGGCGGGAGCGGCAATGCAGGGCTACCTCAGGAACCCGCTTGCCGATCCTGGGCTGTTCGGCATCGCCCCGATGGCGGCGCTCGGCGCAGTGGCGAGCTTCTGGCTCGCGCCGCTGCTCTCGCCCGCAGCCGCGGCGTGGAGCCTGCCCGTCATGGCGCTTGCCGGGGCTGGGCTCGGCATGGGCGCGCTCGCGCTGATCGCGGGCCGCACGACGAATGACGCGCAGGGCGGGGCGGGGAGCGGGATCGCGCTCTTCACCCTCGCCGGGCTGATGCTGGCGAGCCTCGCCGGCGCATTGACCGCGCTCGCCATCACCCTCGCGCCCAATCCCTTCGCGCTGTCCGAGATCGTGATGTGGCTGAACGGCGCGCTCACCGACCGCTCGTGGCGCGAGGTGATGATCGCCGCGCCGCTCACCGCCGCCGGGATCGCGGTGCTGGCGCTCGCCGCTAAGAGCCTCGACGCGCTGACCCTGGGCGAGGAGGCGGCGCGCTCGCTCGGGCTCGATCCCGGGCGGTTGCTCATCCTGCTGGTGTTCGGCGTCGGCCTCACTGTCGGGGCGGGGGTCGCGGTCGCCGGGATCATCGGCTTCGTCGGGCTTGTCGTGCCCCACCTCGTGCGCCCGCTGACCGACCGCCTGCCCTCCAGCCTGATCCTGCCCTCCGCGCTGGCGGGAGCCTGCCTCGTGCTCGCCGCCGACAGCCTCGTGCGGGTTCTGCCCTTCGTTACCGAATTGCGGCTCGGCATCGCGCTTTCGCTGATCGGCGCGCCGTTCTTCGGCTGGCTGCTGCTGCGCATGCGGCGGGGGCGCCTGTGAGCCTCGCGGCCCGAGACCTGACCCTGACGCGCGGCGGCGCGCGGGTGGTGGAGGACCTCTCCGCCGCGCTTCGGCCCGGCGAGATCACCGCCATCGTCGGCCCCAACGGCGCCGGCAAGTCCTCGCTGCTGCTTGGTCTTGCCGGGCTGCTGGCGCCGAGCGCCGGAGAGGTGACGCTCGAGGGCACCGGCCTCGCCGCGCTCGCATCGCGCATCCGGGCACAGCGGATCGGCTATCTCCCGCAGAGCCCCGACATCGCCTGGGACGTGAGCGCCGAGAACCTCGTCGCGCTCGGCCGCCTGCCGTGGCGCGACCGGGGCGCGCAGGCGATCGACGCGGCCCTGGGCGCGCTCGATTGCCAGCACCTGCGCACCCGCCCCGTCAGCCGGCTTTCCGGGGGCGAGCGGGCGCGGGTGCTGCTCGCTCGGGTGCTTGCCGGGGAGCCGCGCTGGATCCTCGCCGACGAACCGCTCGCCGCGCTCGACCTCGCGCACCAGCACAGTCTGATCGCGCATCTTCAGGCCTGTGCGAAGAGCGGACAGGGCGTGGTGGTGGTGCTCCACGATCTTGCGATGGCGATGAACCATGCGGCCCGCGTGCTGGTGATGAAGGAGGGCGGCCTCGTCGCCGACGGCCCGCCCGCCGAGGCGCTCTCGCCCGACGTGATCGCGCGCACCTGGGGGGTCGCCGCGCAGTGGATCGGCGAGGCCGGGAGAAGGGCGCTGGTGGCTGGAGTGGAACCGGGCGGGTCCGCCAGGGGATTGGGGACACCCTGACGGCCCCGACCGGGCCCGGTCGGCTCCCGTCCAAAAGGCCAGGATGCGACCCTCGCGAGGGTCCCGGCCGGAGAACCGTTGGATAGCCCCTTATATGCGCCCCAGCGGCGATCTTGCGACTTCAGATTTTCTGTAGGCTTCGTGTCATATGACATAGGTAGGACTACAAGAGCCTCTTTTTCAATCGTTTTCCATGTGCCCCACTCGCCGCGCAGGCTCGGCTGGCGCTTCGCTCCCTGACGAGCGCGGAAACTCCGCTGCGCTTCGCCCGTTGCATCGCCGGGGGTGCATTGCCATCTGGGGACGAGCGCCGCGCCGCCGCCCCCGCGCCCCTTGACCAACGCGAACATTTCCGGAACACGTCACGCCCATGAGCCTCACCACCATTTCCGTGCGCGGTGCGCGCGAGCATAATCTCAAGGGTATCGACATTGATCTGCCGCGCGATGCGCTGATC
>JBJTSG010000170.1:0-6404 GCA_046076505.1 Erythrobacter sp.
GCAAAAAGGAAAGGGGCGGCGGATCGCCTGATCCGCCGCCCCTTCCAGTATGCTCGTCCCCGGGGGGATCAGAAGCGGAAGTTCACCCCGACGAAGAAGTCGCGGCCGAGCACGTCGAAGAAGCTCGGCAGGGTGTTGGCCTGTTCGGCCTGCGCACCGAGGACCGGCGGCTGCTTGTCGAACAGGTTGTTGACGCCCGCGTTGATCGTCATGCGCTCGCTGAGGTCGGCGCTGAGCGCGAGGTCGAAGTAGTTCCACGCCCCGATACTACGCAGCGGCAGCGCGTTGTTCGCGATGCGGGTGTTGCCGTCGAAGGTGTTCCGCACACGGAAGTCCTCGGTCGGACCTTCGTAGCGCCAGCGCACCGAGAACAGCACCGGCCCCTGGGTGTAGGAGACGCGCATGTTGTGACGGTAGTCGGGCAGGCCGTAGGCGCCTTCCGTGATGTTCTCGCGCAGCGGCAGCAGCGCCACCGGCGTGTTGCGGAACTTGTCGAGCCAGGTGCCGAGGTAGTTCAGCGCCAGTTCGCCCTTGAACAGCGGGATGCTGTAATCGACCTGGAAGTCGATGCCGCTGGTCTTGAGCAGGCCGACGTTGTCCTGGACCAGCGACGGGTTGAGCCCGCCCGAGTTCAGGCCGAGCGCACCGGTGCCCGTGTTGCGCTTGCCGGCGAAGATCTGGCACGCCGGGTCGCTGAGGTTCCGGATGGTGTTGAAGCAGAGCGAGAGCGCGCTGTTCAGACCGCCCAGACGGGTGTTGATGGTGTCGCGGACCTTGATGTTGAAGTAGTCGGCCGAGATCCGCAGACGCGGCACGAAGCTGGGCTCGAAGGTCACGCCGGCGGTGTAGGTGTCGGAGGTTTCCTCGCCCACGTTCGGGTTGCCGCCGAAGTCGGCCTGGATCTGCGCGTTCGGCTGCACCGCACGGGTGAACACGGCCGCAGCCGGCACGCCCGAAGCGATACAGAAGGCACGCAGCGCATCGGTGCGCTCTGCCGCCGGGCCACGATCCGAGCACGGATCGGTTGCCGCCGGGAAGCCGGTCGACGCGCCGCCGAACAGGTCCTGCACGTTCGGCGCACGCACCGAGCGCGAGTACTGGCCGCGGAAGCGGATGTCGCGTATGGGGGCGAATTCACCGCCGACGTTGTAGGTCCAGTTGCCGCCCACGCGCTGCAGCGAGTAATCCGAGTAACGGAACGCACCGGTCAGTTCGAGCGCGTGGATGAAGTTGTCGCGGACAACCGGCACGCGGACTTCGCCGAACACTTCCTTCACGTCGTAGCTGCCCTTGGTCGGCAGGCCGGCGTTGAAGCCGAGCACGTCGCCCGAGGCGAGGAAGGTGTCGGGAATGAACTCCGAGCCGACCTTGCGGTACTCGCCGCCGAGCGCGAAGCCGACGTCATCCGCGCCCAGACCGAGGTTGAACAGATTGCCGCTGACGGTGGCAACCGCGTTCTTCATGTCCGAGGTGGTGATGTTGGTGGCCTGAATGGCGAGGTAGCGCAGCGCCGCGGGATCGGCGAGGCCGTTCCCGAAGATGTTCAGCGGCACGCAGCCCGCGGCACGGGCCGTGGCATCCACGCAGCGCAGCTGGGTGGTGCTGCCCGGCACGAACTCGACGGTCAGCGCGTTGATGAAACGGCTGCGCGAGATGTTGCCCTGCTGAATGTTGGTGTTGGTCGTCCGCGCATACGAATAGTAGGCATCGAACTTGATCCTGTCGGTGATGTCACCGCGAATCCCGCCGAGCACGCGGAACGCTTCCCGGTTGAAGTTCGAGTTGCGGCTGCCGATGTCGTTGAACCGGAAGTTGACCTGCGTGGTGCGGTAAAGCGGGTTGGCCGCAGTCGCGCCGGGCAGGGTGGCCGCCGGGTTCTGGTTGAGCAGCGCGCGGGTCTGGTCGTTGAAGAACGGGCTGTTCACGAACAGCGGCGCGCTGACGCCCGCCGGGGTCGGGGCGAGTTCGGTCGCGACGTTGTTGCGCACGAACGAGAGTTCCGAATAGGCTTCGATGCCGTCGGTGAACTCGTAGTGGCCGTAGGCGCCGATCAGGTAGCGCTCCTGCGGCAGCTGGAGGTAGTTGTCGGGCGCGAAGTTGTAGAGATCCTGCGGATCCTGGAACAGGCGCGAACCGCCACCGGTCGGGTTGAAGATGTAGGTCTGCTGGGCGCCCGTCGGGCCGGCATTGAAGGTGCCGGTCGGGGTGGTCGCCGAACCCTGCGGCACGAAGCCGAGCTCGCCGCCGCGGGCAAGGCAGGTGCCGACCGCGATGCCGCTCGGGAACGGCGTGCCGATCTGGCCACGGCCGGTGCTGCCCGGAACGATGCAGCCGTCACCGCCGGCGCGCTCGGAGAACACGCGCGCGTCCTGGAAGATCGCGCTGCGGCGGGTGTAGTTGGCGAACATGGTCACCGCGCCGCGGCCATCGTCGAAGGACGAGCCGATCGCCGCGTTGAACTGGTAGCGCTGGCCGTCACCGCGACCGGTGAGCGAGTAGCTGCCGCCGACCTCGAGGCCCTCGATGTCGCGAAGGCGGAAGTTGACGACGCCGGCCACCGCGTCCGAACCGTACACGGCCGACGCACCGCCGGTCACGACTTCCACGCCGCCCAGCAGGAACTGCGGGATGGTGTTGAGGTCGACGATCTGGTTGGTATCGTAGAACATCCAGCGGCGGCCGTTGACCAGCACCAGGGTGCGGGTGGCGCCGAGGTTGCGCAGGTTCAGGGTGACCGCGCCGTTACCGGGGTTGTTCGAGAAGCCGGTGACGCCCGGGAGGATCTGCGGCAGGGTGTTGAGCACCTGCTCGACGTTGACCGCGCCGGTCAGACGGAATTCTTCGGGCGACACGAGCGTGACCGGGCTCGCCGAGTTGGCGTCGGTGCGCTGAATGCGCGAACCGGTGACGATGATCGCCGCTTCCTCGGCGGGTGCGGCGGTCGTTTCGTTGGCGACGGAATCCTGGGCCATGGCAGGGGCAGCGAACATGGCGCCGGCCATGACCGTGCTCGCGAGCAGCGAGGCTTTCTTGAAGCGTTGCATATGTGTTCCCTTGATAGCGCGCGCGCAGCATGCCCGCGTCATAGTCGAGAGCCGATAATGCAAGCCGGCGCCGCGTTGCAACAGGATGGCAACCTGCATTTGAATCTTGGGTAACAAGTGTTGCATATGCGCGACATATCGGCGACATCTCCCTCGGCAGAGAGGTGTGACATTTCTGCGAGACTTGGAAGATATCGGTTCGAAGCCCGCGGGGCGCCGAATTCGAGAACAAGGGAGTTTGCCTGATGATCGCGCCCCGCTTCGCCTTTCGTCGTCCGCTGCGCGGTCTCGGTCGCGGCACACTCGTCGTGGCAATCGCCTGCACGGGCGGCCTCGCCGTGATGGCGCAGCCGGCGTTCAAGAGCTCGGCGGCGTTGGTCGACGGTCTGCGATCGTGCAAGGCCATCACAGGGGCTCCCGAGCGCGCGGTCTGCTACGATGCGGCCGTGGGTGCCTTGCTGGGCGCGGTCGAATCGGGTGACGTCAAGCTGGTCGACCGCGAAGAAGTGCGCCGCACCCGGCGCCAGCTGTTCGGCATCACCTTGCCCGACATCGGGATCCTCAAGAGCGACGGAAAGGACGAGGAGGAACTCTCCGACCTGTTCGAGACGACGATCGTCAGCGGGCGGCAGGTCGACCGGGCGACCTGGCGGTTCACCACCGCCGAGGGCGCCGTGTGGGAGATCAACAACCCGCCCCGCAAGCTCAAGCCTTTCGCGAACGGGGACAAGGTCGTCTTCAGAAAAGCCTCGCTGGGCTACTACTTCATCCGCATCAACGGCGCGATGGGCGTCAAGGGACGGCGCGTTCAATAACCTAGGTTTGACTGCGCAAGATTTGCGCCGGCCTACGAGCCGCTTCAGCGGGAAGCCCAGAAGCGATGTAACGGTGTCACGCAAGTTTGTTGCAGATTCGCAACATACGTTACGCATCCGTGGCGAGAGGGGTTCTTCGGACTGGCAATCGGCCTTCCTGAACGGCAAATGAAGCACTCGGAGCGACAGATTGTTGCGCACCGTTCTATCCAGGGGACTATTCATGAAGAGCTTGACGGTCACTGGCCGCCGTATCGGCCTGTATTCCGGCGTGGGGCTTGTCGCCCTCGCGCTGGCGGCTCCTGCCTTCGCGCAGGCGCAGGACACCCAGACTGAAGAAGCCAACGCAGAAACCGGCGCTGACGGCGTGACCGAACCCACCGGTGCCATCACCGTGACGGGCTCGCGCATCCGTCGCCCTAACCTCGATTCGACGGTCCCGGTCGCCACCATTCAGGCCCGCGACCTGATCGATCGCGGCTCGCTGTCGCTCGGTGACGCCCTCGCCGAACTGCCGCAGCTCGGTTCGACCTTCACCCAGGCGAACTCGACCCGCTTCATCGGCACCGCCGGCATCAACCGCCTCGATCTGCGCAACCTCGGCACCACCCGCACCCTCGTGCTGGTCAACGGCCGTCGTCATGTCACCTCGTCGCCGGGCACCTACGACGTCGACACCAACACGATCCCCTCCGACCTGCTCGAGCGCGTCGACATCGTGACCGGCGGTAACTCGGCCGTGTACGGTTCGGACGCGATCGCGGGCGTCGTCAACTTCGTCCTCAAGACCGACTACGAAGGCCTGCGTCTGCGCGGTCAGGCCGGCCTTTCGGACAAGGGCGACGCTGCGTCGCAGTTCTTCAGCGTCACTGCCGGCAAGACCTTCATGGACGGCCGCCTGAACATCGCCTTCGCCGGTGAATATGCAAACAGCGAACAGCTGCTCAACACCGACCGCGACGGGTTCACGGGTGCGATCACGGGCTTCCCGAACTTCACCACCACGCAGCCCGCGACGACCTACAACCCGGCCAACCGCACCACCAGCCCGGTGCCGAACCGCAACTTCGACGGCATCCCCAACACCACCCTCGTCGATGGCCTGCGCTTCCCGCAGCTCAACGGCAACGGCATGCTGCAGACGGTCTGCCCGTACCTGACCAACGCGCAGTACGACGCGCTCTCGCCGGCGGCTCGCGCGCGCTACATCACCCAGCTGCAGCTGAGCTGCTCGGGCACCACGACGGTCGATGGCCGCGTGATCCCGCAGTTCTTCACCCCCACCGGCGGCGGCGTGAACCACTTCTGGTCGTTCAACGATGCCGGTACCGAACTGATCCGCTCCGTTCCGACGGCTGACCTTCGTCCGGTCGGCGGCGGCGTGATCGGCGGCCTCGGCTCGACCGGTCTCGAAGGCGGTCAGCTGCTGCCCGAACTGCAGCGTTACGCCGCGAACATCTTCATCAACTTCGACGCGAGCTCGGCCTTCCGCCCGTTCCTCGAAGCGAAGTACGTCCGCGTCGATTCGATCCAGGGTTCGAACCAGGCGACCTTCGCAACCGGCGTGCTGCGTTCGACCTTCCGCCTCGACAACCCGTTCCTGACCGCCCGTGCGCGTCAGCAGATCATCGAGATCAACGGTCTCGATCCGAACGCAGCTGCTGTTTTGAACGGTACGCAGACCTTCAACTCGTTCCGCTTCAACTACGACCTCGGCACCCGCGCGGAAGATCACCGTCGCGAGACCTACCGCGTCGTGCTCGGTGCGAGCGGTGACCTCTCGACCAAGGGCAACCTGCGCTACGAAGTCGCGGCGAGCTGGGGCCGGACCGAGACGTTCTACGACACCGGCGGCAACATCAACATCGCCAGGTACAACAACGCGACCGATGCCGCGCGCGATGCGCAGGGCAATATCGTCTGCCGCATCAACCTCAATCCCGCCACGGCCGACCCGGCGTGCGTCCCGCTCAACCCGTTCGGCTTCGGCAACGCGAGCCAGGCGGCGAAGAACTACGTCCTCGCGACCGCGTTCCGCAACCAGTGGGCCGAGCAGATCAACGCGACCGCGTTCATCTCGGGCAACACCGAGGGCTTCTTCAAGCTGCCCGGTGGTCCGGTGGGCTTCGCGCTCGGTGCCGAGTACCGCAGCGAAGACGCCTTCTCGGCCTTCGACCCGCTGACCACCAGCGGCGCGACCTTCCTCAACGCGATCGGCGCCTTCAACCCGCCGAAGCAGGAAATTCGCGAACTGTTCGGCGAACTCCGGCTTCCGCTTCTCGCCAACACGCCCTTCTTCGAAGAGCTGACGATCGAAGGCGCGGTGCGTTATTCGGACTACAACACCGCCAACAAGGGTGTGTGGGCCTATAACGGCGGGATCGTCTGGTCGCCGGTGCGCGACATCCGCTTCCGTGCCGCCTATGGCCGCGCGGTGCGCGCGCCGAACATCGGTGACCTGTACGCGACCGCGTCGGAGACCTTCCTCAACGGTCTCGCCGACCCGTGCAACCAGACCATCATCACCGACAACCCCAACCGCGCC
>JBJTSG010000171.1:0-6580 GCA_046076505.1 Erythrobacter sp.
CCGACAAGGTTCTCGACCGGCACGCGCACGTCGGTCAGCCAGGTCTCGTTGACCTCGTAGCCGCCGTCCAAAAGCTTGATCGGCTTCACCTCGACGCCCGGCGTCTTCATGTCGACGAGGATGAAGCTGATCCCCTCCTGCGCCTTGGCTGAGGGGTCGGTGCGGCACAGGAAGAAGCCCCAATCGGCATGCTGGGCGAGCGTCGTCCAGGTCTTCTGGCCGTTGATGACATAGTGGTCCCCGTCACGCACCGCGGTGGTCTTGAGGTTGGCAAGGTCCGAGCCTGCGCCCGGCTCCGAATAGCCCTGGCACCACCACACCTCACCCGAGACGATGCCGGGCAGGTGCTTCGCCTTCTGCTCGGCATTGCCGAAGGTGTAAATGACAGGACCCACCATCGAGACGCCGAAGGGCAGCGGCATGACGGTGCTCGCCCGGGCGTTCTCCTCGGACCAAATGTAGCGCTGGGTCGGGGTCCAGCCGGTGCCGCCGTATTCGACCGGCCATGCGGGGACCGACCAGCCCTTTTGCCCGAGGATCTTGTGCCAGGCGAGGAAGTCCTCTCGGGCCATGTCCTCCCGCATGCCGAAATCGGCGAGGTGCTTGGGATAGTTCTCGGCGATGAAGGCGCGCACTTCCTCGCGGAAGGCCTGCTCTTCGGGGGTGAACTCGAGGTTCATGGGTCTCTCCTCTCAATCGGTTTGGCCGCTTTGGCATACGTCTTGTCACCGGCGGTGGACGCGGAAAAGAGGAAATTGCCGGGCGTGTGCCGAGGGCAAGCATGCAGTAGGGGAAGGTTGCGCGAGGAACGTCGCTTTCGCCCTCTGCGCCGGGGTGTCCAGGGGGTGTGAGGGGGGGTGTCGCGGGGGTTTGCGGCGGGCTTGAGTCGGGCTGCCCGAGGCTGGCGGCGGCCTACAGATCGGGGGAGCGGCGGATGTGGGAAATTATCGTCGCCCCGGGCTTGATCCGGGGCGACGACATAGAAGGCACTATCACATTTCCAGCGGCGCGTGCTGGATGTGGGGGAGCACGTGGCGGGCGAAGAGGTCGGCTTCCTGCATGTGCGGATACCCTGAGAGGATGAACGCCTCGATCCCTTCGGCCTGATACGCGCGCAGCTTGGCGAGCACCTGATCCGGCGTGCCGACGATCGCCGCGCCGCAGCCGGAACGCGCGCGGCCGATGCCGGTCCACAGGTTCTCCTCGACGAAGCCGTCGCCATCCGCCGCCCCGCGCAGTTCCTGCTGGCGCTGGACCCCGTAGTTCTTGGCATCGAGGCTCTTCTCGCGGATCGCGCGGCCCGCCTCGTCGTCGAGCTTCGAGAGCAGGCGATCGGCATAGGCCCGCGCCTCGTCCTCGGTCTCGCGGACGATCACGTGGACGCGGTAGCCGAACTTCAAGGTGCGGCCATTGTTGGCGGCGCGGGCCTTGAGGTCGGCGATCGTCTCGCGCACCTTGTCCATCGTGTCGGGCCACATCAGGTAGACATCCGCCGCCTCGGCCGCACATTCGCGCGCTTCGTGGGAGAGGCCGCCGAAGTAGAACGGCGGGCACTTGCCCGAAAGCGTCGTGATGCGCGGCGGATCGAGCTTCAGCTTGTAGAACTCGCCGTCGAAGTCGAGATGCTCGCCGTTCAGCAGCGTCTTGACGATCTTCATGATCTCGGTGCCGCGGCGGTGGCGCGGGCCGGACTCGATCTTCTCGCCCGGCATGTCCGAGGAGATGATGTTGACGTTGAGCCTGCCTCCGGTGCCCGCCGCGTTCGGCCCGAGGATGCGGTCCAATGTCGCGATCCGGCGCGCGAGCTGAGGCGGCCAGTCCTCGCCCATGCGGGTCGCCCACAGAAGCTTGATGCGCTTCACCTGCGTAGCCACCGCAGCGGCGAAGATCGTGGTATCGACCCCGAGCTGGTAGCCCGAGGGCAGCAGGATGTTGTCGAACCCGCCTTCCTCGGCGCGCAGCACGAGGTTGCGGCAATGCTCCCAGCTCGATTGCAGATAGGGATCGGGGACGCCGAGGAACTCGTAATCGTCGTCACACAGCGCCGAGAACCACGCGATTTCGCATTGTTGTTCAGTCATTTAAGGAAGCCTCTCTCCACGCGCGGCGACCAGCACCGCGTACCAATCCGTCCGGGCCCAGCGAACCTTGAGCGCCTCGGCCCCCTCGGCGATCCGCCCGGCGTTCTGCGAGCCGATGATCGGGATGATCCCCGCCGGATGCGCCATCAGCCAGCTATAGGCCGCGACCGTGCGCGAGACGCCCTGCGCCTCGGCCACCACGTCAAGCGCGGCGGCCACCGCCTTGTCCCGCGCCGTCTCGGGCGCGGCGAGCCTGCCGCCGCCCAAGGGCGACCAGGCGAGCGGGGTGAGGCCCAGCATCATCGCCTGATCGAGTTCGCCGTTCTCGAAGCAGTCGATCCGCAAGGGGCTGATTTCGGGCTGGGTCGCGACCAGCTTGTGCCCGAGGAAGTGCTGGAGCGCGGCGATCTGTCCTTGCGTGAAGTTCGAGACGCCGAGCGCCCTCACCTTGCCGCTCGCCACCGCGTCGTCGAGCACGCGGGCCACTTCCTGCGGGTGGGCGAGAATGTCGGGGCGTTGGATCTGGTAGAGATCGACCGAGTCCACCTTGAGCCGCCGCAGCGAAGCCTCGAGCGCGCCGCGCAGGTAATCCGCGCTCTGATCGTAGGGAAGCGGCGGCATGATCCCGCCCTTTGTCGCGAGCACCATGCGGTCGCTCAAGGCCGGCTCGCCCGCGAGCACCTCGCCCAGCAGCGCCTCGGCATCGCCGAAGCCGCCGCTGCCGTCGAAGCCGTAGATGTCGGCGGTGTCGAGGAAATTGATCCCGGCATCGAGCGCCGCGTGCACCAGTTTCGCGGCATCGCCCGCCGTCCGGCCACCCTCGGTCAGGCGCCACATTCCCCAGGCGATGGGAGAGACGTCGATCCCGCTCGCGCCAAGGCGGCGGGTGGCAGGCGGCAGGGGCAGTTCACTCATGGTCAGTTCCTCTTTGGGGGCGCGACCGAGGCGCGCTCGACGAGTTCGTGGGGCAGGCGCTTGTGGGTAATGTCACCCCCTGCGATCAGGATCTGGGTCGCCGTCCGGGCGAGATCGGCCATCGGCTGGCGGATGGTGGTGAGCGGCGGCCAGACGGTGCGCGCCAGCGTGGTATCGTCGAAGCCGGCGACCGAGAGCTCCTCGGGCACCTTGATGCCCCGGTCGTGCGCCACCGCGAGGACGCCCGCCGCCATGTTGTCGTTCGAGGCGAAGATCGCCGTCGGGCGTTTCGGCTGGTCGAGCAGCGCGTTCGCGCCCCGTACCCCGCTGTCGAAGTCGAACTCGCCGTCGACGACAAGACTCGGCTCGAAGGGGATGCCCACGCGGTCCAATGCGCGACGGTAGCCGAACAGGCGGTCGTCCGAGGCCATGTGGTTGGTGTGGCCCTTGATGAACCCGATCCGGCGGTGCCCGGCATTGATGAGATGCGTGGTCATGTCGTCCGCGGCCTGCGCGTCGTCCATGAACACGCTCGAGGTGAGCGCATGGTTGGTCCCCGGCGAGATGCGCACGAAGGGCACGTCCATCGTCTCCAATGCGCGCAGCACCGGATCGCAGTCGGTGACGGGCGAGGAGAGGATAATCCCGTCGACATGGGTTTCGCTGACGAGCCCGCGCACCTGTTCGCCCACCCGCGGATCGGCGACGTCGACCGGCTGGGCGAGGAGGCGGATGCCGCTCGCCTGGCACACCTCCCAGCACCCGGTCTGGATCTGGAACATGTAGAAGGGGCTGTGATTGTCGTAGATCAGCGCGACCTGCCCCGACTTCGCGCCCGAGAGGATGCGGGCGGCCACCGAAGGGCGGTAGTCGAGCTCGGCCATCGCCGCCTCGACCTTGGCGCGCAGCGTGTCCGACACATAGGGGTGGCCGTTGAGGACGCGGCTCACCGTCTTGACGGCAACGCCGGCGCGCGCGGCGACGTCGCGGATGTTGGCGCGGCTCATGGGGCAAGGCTCCCGAACAGGGGCGCAAAGGCGCTGTCGGGGCGGTAGAAGACGGCGGGCTGGCCGATGGGCGCGGGGACATCGTGCCAGCCGGGGGCGTATTCCGCGCCGCTCCACAGGTGTCGCCACTCGCCGCCCGGCAGATAGACCTTGCGCATCGCCGCCCCCGCTTCGATCACCGGCGCAACCATCAGGTCCGCGCCGTAGAGGTACTGGTCCTGGATCGCGAAGGTTTCGCGCCCCTCGGGGTAGTGGAGGAACAGGGCGCGCTGCGCCGGAAGGCCCGTCTCCCGCGCTTCTTCGACGAGGTGCCGCACATAAGGCGCGAGAGCCTCATGAACGCGGCTCCAGCGCACGAAGCCTTGGGCGAGTTCGGGGGTGCTGTCGATCTGGAGGTTGTCGTCGGGCCGGTTGCCCTCGTGGGTGCGCATGACCGGCGAGAAGGCGCCCAATTCGTACCACCTGAGGATCAGCTCGGCGGTCCGGACATTGCCGAAGAGGCTCGTGTAGCCGCCGACGTCCGAATGGCTGAAGGCATTGCCGACGAGCCCCGAGGAAAGCGCGGCGGTGATGACCGTGCCGATCCCGTCGTGGCGCGAGAAATCGACCGACTGGTCGCCTGCCCACAGCAAGGGGCAATGCGCTTGCACCCCGGTATGGCCTGCGCGCATGAACCACAGCACATCGCCCGTCCGGCCCCTTGAGGCGACCGCGCGCGCATTGACCTCGGCCCAGCGCACCGGCCAGCGGTTGTGCTCCTGCATCGGGTCGCCAGCGTGGAGGCGCAGGTCGGTCGGGAGATATTCGCCGAAATCCGCCATCCACCCATCAAGGCCGAAGTCCAGCATCCTTTTGCCGATCACCTCCTCGGCGAACCAGTCGCAGGCGGCGGGGTTGGTGAAGTCGACGACCCCCGCATCGAACTCCCCGAAGTCAACGAGGTAGGGCGCGTCGCTGTCCAAACGGCGGGCGAAGAAGCCCTGCGCGGCGGCCTCGGGGAACAGCGGGCCGTCGACCGCGCAATAGGGGTTCACATAGCCGAGGAAGCGGATGCCGCGCTGTTTGAGGGCGGCGATGCGGGCGGGCAGCTCGGGGTAGCGCGCGGGGTTCCACTGCCAGTCCCAGAAAAGGCGGCGCCCGAAGCTGGTCTCGCGGATGCCGACCCAGTCCTCGCACCACAGGCCCGATATGGCCGCGCCCGCATCGACCAGCTTCTCGAGCCGGGCGAAGCTTGCCTCGCCCTGCTTGAGCCCGACGATCGCCCCGCCCAGCGCCCAGTCGGGCAGGGCATGGCGGGGCCCGAAGCGCGCGCCCAACTGGCGGGTGAGATCGGCAGGCGCGCCTTCGAACAGGTCGATCACCACCTCGCCCGACCACACCGTGATCCGCAGCCGCCCGGCCTCGCGTAGGTCGAATTCCGCATATTCGCTGTTCGCAAGGCTCAGCGCCCAGCCGCCCGAGCACAGCACCGTGGGCTCGGGGTAGTTGGTCGTCCAGTAATCCCCGCCCGCGAAGCTCCCGTCGGCGCTCGCCTGATCGGTGAGAGGCGTGCCGGGCTCGCGCCCGACGCCGGGCTCGCTGGTCCACAGCGGGAAGGTGCGGCCATTGAGAACGAGGTGGCTCATCTGCTCGCCCCCGCCCCACAGGATGTCGCCGTCCGAGAGCGCGAGATCGAGGGTCATGCGGTCGTGCGGTGCGTTCGCGGCAAGGGTGAGGCGCGCGCCCTCAAGCCGGACTGCGACCTGCGCGCTGCCGTCGGCGCTGGCGAGGGTCCACCCTTGCGCGTCGCGATTCATCGCGGCGAGTGGCTCTCCTGCCACAGGCGCGTCGGCGAGGCGGAAATTGCCGCGCACCATCGTCACCGTCGGATTGCCGCAAGCGACGGAGATGGCAGGGTTTTCCGGGCGGTTGCGCAAGATGGCGCGGCCCGCGAGCAGCAGGTCGAATCCTCCATCCCTCGGCTCGAATCGCGCCGTCAAAGCCCCGTTCCCTTGGCGTGGCCCGTCCCTCCGGCCACTCTGACACCGCTTGACAGATTGCGGCATTGAGCGCAACCCGGCGCACCGAAGATCGACCGCACGGGCGAGGGTCTTCACCCGCCGCCCGCAGAACCGTCGATCACGCTCAGGGGAGAGAACACCAATGCCGGCCACCACCCGATTCGCCTTCAAGGCACTCGCCGTCTCCGCCAGCGCGCTGGCCCTCGCGACCACCGCGCCGGCCATGGCGCAAGTCGAGGAAATCGTCGTAACCGCCCAGAAGGTGAAGGAAAACGTCCAGGACGTGCCGATCGCCGTCACCGCCGTCTCGGGCGAGCGGCTCGACCAGAACCTCGTCCGCAGCCTCGAGAACATCTCCACTGTGGTCCCCTCGGTGAGCTTCCGCAAGGGCACCACCAGCGCCAACAGCGCGATCGTGATGCGCGGCGTCGGCACCATCTCCTTCTCGGTCGCGGCCGAACCTTCGGTTTCGACCGTGGTCGATGGCGTTGTGCTGTCGCGTTCGGGCCAGGCCTTCATGGATCTGGTCGATCTGGAGCGGCTTGAGGTGCTGCGCGGCCCGCAGGGCACGCTGTTC
>JBJTSG010000172.1:0-15151 GCA_046076505.1 Erythrobacter sp.
CGGCTCGGATGGTGCCCGCGGCCGCATTCTTGGGGTCGGTCGCGCCCATCAGCTCGCGGTTGCGCGCGATCGCGTTCTCGCCCTCGAGCACCTGCACCATCACCGGGCCGGACACCATGAAGCCGACGAGGTCGTTGAAGAACGGCCGCTCGCGGTGGACGCCGTAGAAGCCCTCGGCCTGCTCGCGGGTCATGTGGATGCGCTTCGAGGCGACAACGCGCAGGCCGGCCTCCTCAAGCATCTTGGTGACCGCACCGGTGAGGTTGCGGCGGGTGGCGTCGGGCTTGATGATCGAGAAGGTGCGGGTGACCGCCATGATGATGCTCCTGTGAACGTCTTTTTATGGGGAGGGGTTGTTGGCCGCGCCCCGTATATGCTGCGCTGCAAAAGCGCAAGCGCAAGCGGCGAGGCGCGGCCTAGCCGCGCGGGATCGTCGAAACCGCCAGCTGGCCGGTGGTCGGTGTGCCGGTGGTTGCGGTGACCGCCAGCCTTGCGCCGTCGCGTGACCGCTCGGCGATCAGGAGAACGCTTCCGGCCGCTGCGTGCTCGAGGGTTACGGCGAAGCCCGCCGCCTCGGCCTCGCCGCGGTAATGCGCGATGATCGCCGGCGCGGGGGCGTCGGCAGCGAAGGAGACGAGCGCGCCCTCCCCTTCCTTGCGGGCGAAGCGCGCATTGTTCTCGACGCGCATGCCGGGGAACAGCGTCAGCCCGTCGGGAAGGGCGACGGGGACTTCGGGCCCGGCAAGCAGCGTGGCGGTGCCGTTCCCGTGCGGAATGGTCATGCGGGTTGCCCCGGTGGCGGGATCGACGCTGTGCTCGGCCAATGGCGCGGCGCCCTCGCCCGCGTCTGAATCGCAGGCGGCCAGCATCGCCCCGCGAACCCTGCGATAGCCCAGCGCATCGCCCTCGTGCCCCTGCGTAGTCACGCCGCAAGGGCATCATCGCCCAGGCGCCGGCTCGGGGCAAGAGTTCAGCCCTTCTTCACCCAGCGCCCGTCTTCCTGCGCATAGTAGGCCCGCTCGACCCCCTCGCGCCCGTCCTGCGCGCGCCACGCCTGGCGCGCCGCGGGAGCGCCGCCGGGAGGGAAGAGCAGGAACACCCGGGCGAAGCTTGCCGCCTCGCGGAAGGTGCCGTCGGCGAGGATCAGGTGGCTCGCCCCGTTCGCCGCTTCCGGTTCGGGGGCGATGAGGATGGGCTGGCGCTCGGCCCCCGGCGCATCGGCCTCACCGTGAGCGAGGAAGCTCTCCGGCCCCGCCTGCCACAGCGCGGTCGAGATCGCGGCGCGCTGCTGCGGATCTGCCGAGACGACCAGCACCCGCTCGCGCTGCGCCAGCGCACGCCGCGCGATCAGCGCCACGACCTTCTCGACCGGATCGTCGGTGACCTGCCAGAAATCGAGTTTCATGGAGTCTTTGTCGCCCTACCGCTTCGCTACTTGAGGGCGGCAGGCTTAGACCTGCGGCAGCGGTCGGAACAATACTTCACGTTGTCCCAGTCACGCTCCCACTTCTTGCGCCACGCGAAGGGAAGCCCGCAGGCGAGGCAGGTCTTGGTCGGCAGGTCGGATTTACGCCGCATTTTCGGCATTTCCCGCCTACCGCTTCGCTACTTGAGGCCGAAAATGCGGATCAACCCTCAAGCACATCCCGCACGAACTGGTCGAGGAGGCGCACGCCGTAGCCGGTGGCGCCCTTGTCCCAGGTCGCGCCGGGCTTGTTCGACCAGACCATCCCGGCGATGTCGAGGTGCGCCCAGGGGGTGCCCTCCTTGACGAAACGCTGGAGGAACTGCGCGGCGGTGATCGAGCCACCTTCGCGCGGGCCGATGTTCTTCATGTCGGCGATCGGGCTGTCGATGAGCTTGTCGTATTCCGGGCCGAGCGGCATGCGCCACAGCCGGTCGCCGCTCGTCTTGCCGGCCGTGGTCAGCTGCTCGGCGAGCGTGTCGTCATTGGCGAACATCCCGCCGTGCTCGGTGCCGAGCGAGATGATCATCGCACCGGTGAGGGTGGCGAGGTCGACGATCCGCGCCGCGTCATACTGCTCCTGCGCCCAGTGGAGCGCATCGCACAGCACGAGGCGGCCTTCGGCGTCGGTATTGAGCACCTCGACAGTCTGGCCGCTCATGGTGGTGACCACGTCGCCGGGGCGCTGCGCCTTGCCGTCGGGCATGTTCTCGACGAGGCCCATGACGCCGACGATGTTGGCCTTGGCCTTGCGGCCGACCAGCGCCAGCATCGCGCCCGCGACGGCCCCCGCCCCGCCCATGTCCCACTTCATGTCCTCCATGCCCGGCCCCGGCTTCAGCGAGATGCCGCCGGTGTCGAAGGTCACGCCCTTGCCGACGAAGACGGTCGGCTTGTCGCCCGGTGCGCCGCCGTTCCAGCGGATCGCGAGGAGCTTGGATTCGCGCTCCGAGCCCTGGCCGACGCCGAGCAGCGCGCCCATGCCGAGCGCCTCCATCTCGGCCTCGCCGAGCACGGTCACTTCCGCGCCGGTGCCCGCGAAGGCTTCCTCGCAGGCGGCGACGAAAGTGGCGGGGTAGATCTTGTTGGCAGGCTCGGTGACGAGGCCGCGGGTGAACTCGACGCCGCGCGCGACCGCTTCCTCGCGCGCCCAAGCCGCGTCGGTTCCGGCCGGCGCGCCGGTCACGTGGACGGCGCCAAGCGAGGGCTTCTTGTCGGCGGCAAGGCGCGTGCGGTACTTGTCGTGCCGCCAGGCGCGCAGGCGCAGGCCGAGCAGCACCGCGGCCGCCTCGTCCGCGCTCAAGGCAGCGTGGCCGAGATCGAGCACCAGCGCGGTCTCGCCCGAGACGAGGTACTTGGCGGTGATCGCCGCGCCCGCCTTCTCGCAATTGGCGCGGCGGTCGGCGGCGTCAGCCTCGCCCAGCCCGGCGAGCGCGATGCGCTTCACCGCGCCCTCGACGCTCGCGAAGGCTTCGAACATCTGCCCCGCCCGGCCGGTGAACTTCGAGACGTTTGCGCCCTCGACCAGCGCGGCGTCGAGCCCGACGAGCGCCTGCCCCTGGTTCACTACCCGCGCATGAAGACGGACATCGGAAGGGGCGGTGGCGGTGAAGTTGAACTGCATGGGGAACTCCGAAGGCAGGCGGGGATGCATGGCTGACGGGGCGGGCTTCGCCGTCGACGAGCCGCGCCGCGAGGGGGCGCAATGGCGATTGCGATTAGGCGCGAGCGGTGCAATAGGCAAGGCCATGCAGGGAGGCTCGCCAGTGGACACGCGCAAGGCCGCGGACCGCGCCTTGCGCCCCTCCGCGCAGGGCCTCGCGTCGCGTCTGGCGCTTGTTCTGATGCTCGCCGCGGGTGCCGCCCCGCTCGCCGCACAGCAGCCTGGGAACGCGCCCCCGCCGGCCCCCGCGAGCACCGAAGCCCCACGCAAGATCGACTTCGAGGCGAACGAGCTCAGCTACGACGACAACAGCGAGACCGTCACCGCCAAAAGACAGGTGATCCTGCGCAGCGAGGACCGCTCGGTGCGCGCCGACCAGGTCACTTGGGACCGCACCACCGGCAAGATCCTCGCCACCGGCAACATCCGCATGGTCGACGAAGGCGGCAACCAGCTGTTCACCGATCAGGTCGAGCTCACCGAGGAATTCGACACCGGCGCGATGAGCGCGCTTCTCATCGCCCTGCGCGCCGGCGGCCGGCTCGCCGCGAACTCCGCGAGCCGCAGCGCGGACGGCAAGGCGATCCTCAACGAGGCGGCCTATTCCTCCTGTCCGGTGCTCGACAGCAAGGGCTGCCCGCGCGAGCCGAGCTGGCGGGTCACCGCCCGCCGCGTGATCTACGAGCCGGAACAGAACCGGGTGCGCTTCGAGGGCGGGATGCTTGAGCTGTTCGGGGCGCGCATCCTGCCGCTCCCCGGCCTGTCGATCCGCACCGACGGCGGGGCGGAGAGCGGCTTCCTGGTGCCCGACATCCAGTTCACCCAGGTCAACGGCTTCGAGCTGTCGGGCAAGTACTACTGGCGCTTGCGCCCCAATGCCGACCTCACCTTCGGCGCCTCGGTGTTCTCCAATGCCGCGCCGATGGCGAGCGCCAAGTGGCGCCACCTCACCGAAAAGGGCGCCTACCAGGCCACCGGCTACGTCACCTTCTCCGACCGCGCGACCGATTTCATTGGCGGCCAGACCCTGCGGAGCGACCCGCGCGGCTACATCGACGCCAACGGGCGCTTCCAGTTCTCGCCCGATTGGAGCCTGACCGGCTCGGTCCGTCTCGCGAGCGACCGCACCTTCCTGCGCCGCTACGACATCAGCCGCGACGACCGGCTGCGCTCGACCATCAACCTCGAGCGGATCACGCGGCGTTCCTACCTCTCGATCGCCGGCTGGGCGACCCAGACGCTGCGCCTGAACGCGCAGCAGGGGCAGGTGCCGCTCGCCCTGCCCGCCATCGACTACCGCCAGAAGGTCGGCGACAAGGTGCTGGGCGGCGACCTGATGATCCATGCGAACAGCCTCGCGCTGCTGCGCAACGAAGGGCAGGACACGCGCCGCGCCTTCGCGGGCGCGCAGTGGGACCTGAAGCGCATCACAGGCATGGGCCAGCTCGTCACCCTCACCGCCCTGGTGCGCGGCGACGTCTACAACACCAGCAACATCCTCGCGACCAAGACGGTGAGTTACCGCGGCGAGGAGGGCTGGACCGCGCGCGGCATCGCGACGGCCGCGATCGACATCGAGTGGCCGTTCGTCGGCAAGGCTTTCGGCGGCACGCAGGTGGTGAAGCCGCGCGTGCAGCTCGTCGCCTCGCCGCGCATCCGCAACCTCGCCGTCCCGAACGAGGATGCGCGCGCCATCGACCTCGAGGATTCGAACCTCTTCGCATTGAACCGCTTCCCCGGCTACGACCGGATCGAGGACGGGAGCCGCATCACCTGGGGCGTGGACTGGCAGCTCCAGCGTCCCGGCTGGCGGATCAAGGCCACCATCGGCCAGTCCTACCGGCTCGACAAGCCGAGCCCCGGCCTGTTCCCCGAGGGCACCGGCCTCACCGACCGGGTCAGCGACTTCGTCGGCCGCACCGAGATCCGCTTCAAGAACCTCGTCAGCCTCACCCACCGCTTCCGCCTCGACAAGGACAGCTTCGCGGTCCGCCGCAACGAGATCGATGCGACGATCGGCACAAGGCAGACCTATTTCGAGGTCGGCTACCTGCGCCTCAATCGCGACATCGCCACGGTCGAGGACCTGCGCGACCGCGAGGAAGTGCGCGCCGCCGCGCGCGTCGCGATCGGGCGGCGCTGGTCGGTGTTCGGCTCGGGCGTGTTCAACCTCACCAACCAGGACGAGGACCCGGTCTTCCAGCCCGACGGCTTCCAGCCGATCCGCACCCGCCTCGGCGTCGCCTATTCCGACGACTGCATCGAGTTCGGCGCGACCTGGCGGCGTGACTTCATCGACCAGGGCGACGCGCGGCGCGGCAACGCGTTCCAGGTGTTCTTCGCCCTCAGGAACCTGGGCTTCCGCTGATCCCCGCCCCGATTTAGGCATTGATTGGCAGGACGCGCAAATGGCGTTAAAGGGCCCTTCCAATGCAGGCCGGGGCCCGTGCGGGATCGCGGGAGATCAGCCTGCGTTCAGCCGGCGCGGGGCATCGGCGATGGCCGGCGCAAGACCTGCGCGCGGATGACGAAGCGAGAAGGCGGGACAATACGAGTGAGTGTTAAGCTGAAGACCAAGGCGCTGTTTGCCAGGACCGGAACCACGCTTGCCGCGGCCGGGCTCGTATCGCTCGTGGCGGCCCCGGTCGTGGTCCAGGCGCAGACCGTGGCCGTGCCCACGGCCGAGAACCCCTTCGGCCTGCCCGAAGATCCGACCTTCATCGCCAGGGCCGATCCCAACCGCCGCACCGCGACCGCGGTCGTCAACGGCTTCGTCATCACCGGCAGCGACATCGACCAGCGCGTCGCGCTCGTCACCGCCGCCTCGGAGGCCAAGCCCTCGGGCGACGAGCTCGTGCGTCTGCGCGTCCAGGTGCTGCGCAACCTCATCGACGAGACGCTCAAGATCCAGGCCGCCGTCGCCGACAAGGTCGAGGTCAAGCCCGAGGAGGTCGAGCAGACCTACCAGCAGCTCGCCGCGCAGAACTTCGGCGGCGATGCCAAGAAGATGGACACCTATCTCACCTCGATCGGCTCCTCGAAGGCGTCGCTCAAGCGCCAGATCGAGGGCGAGCAGGCGTGGGAGAACGTCCTGCGCCGCAAGGTCATCCCCTTCGTCAACGTCTCGGCCGAAGAGGTCAACGACGTGCTGAAGCGCATGAACGAGGCGAAGGGCACCGATGAATACCGCCTCGGCGAGATCTTCCTCTCGGCCACCACCGAGAACCGCGCGCAGGTGCTCGCCAACGCGGAGAAGATCATGGAGCAGCTGCAGCAGGGCGGCAGCTTCGTCGCTTACGCCCGCCAGTACTCCGAAGCCTCGACCGCGGTGGTCGGCGGCGACCTCGGCTTCGTGCGCCTCGGCCAGCTGCCCCCGCAGCTCGCGACCGCGGCGGCCTCGATGCAGCCCGGCATGCTGCAGGGGCCGATCGAGATCCCCGGCGGCTTCTCGATCCTCTACCTCATCAACAAGCGCCAGGTGCTGATGGCCGATCCGAACGAGGCGATGCTGAGCCTCAAGCAGATCTCGATCAGCTTCCCCGAGAGCATCACCCAGCCCCAGGCCGAGGCGAAGGTCGCGCAGTTCGGCCAGTTCGTCGAGAGCCTCAAGGGCTGCGGCGACGTCGAGGCGGGCGCGAAGGCGATCGGCGCAGAGGTCGTGTCGAACGACCAGAGCAAGGCGGCGAACCTGCCAGAACAGTTGCGCGCGATCCTGCTCGGCCTCCAGATCGGCCAGGCCACCCCGCCCTTCGGCGGCATCAAGGAAGGCGTCCGCGTGCTGATGCTGTGCGGGCGCGACGATCCCAAGGACGCGGGCGCGCCGACCTTCGCGGCGGTGATGGACCAGATCGAGCAGGAGCGCGTCCAGAAGCGCGCCCAGCGCCTGCTGCGCGACCTGCGCAACGACGCCTACATCGAGTACAATTGACGCCCCTTCCGGCTCCCCTCGCGATCACGCTCGGCGATCCGGCGGGCATCGGCCCGGAAGTGATCCTCGGCGCCTGGGCACGGCTCTGCCTGGAACGCCGCGCGCCGCCGGCCTTCGTGGTCGGCGGGCCGGAGTTGCTGCGGGCCTGCGGCGAGCGGCTCGGGATCGGCGTTCCCATCGTGCCCATCGCCGAGCCTGCCGAAGCGATGTTCGCCTGCGGCGCTGGACTGCCGGTCATGGCCGGTCTTGACGGGGCGCTGACCCCCGGGAGCCCCTCTCCGCAGGGCGCCAGCCTCGCGCTCGCCTCGCTTAGGTGGGCGACGAAATTCGCGCTTTCCGGGGTGGCGGCGGGCATGGTCACGGCGCCGGTGTCCAAGGGCGCGCTGGCGCAGATCGGCTGGGACTATCCCGGCCAGACCGAGTTCCTCGCCGACGCCTGCGGGCGTCCCTATCGCGACGCGGTGATGATGCTGGCGGGTCCTTCCCTGCGCGCCGTTCCGCTGACGGTCCATGTCGCGCTTGCCGAGGTCCCGGGGCTGATTTCGGCCGACCTCATCACCCACAAGGCGCGCATCGTGGCGGAGGGTCTGCGGCGCGATTTCAGCATCGCGGTGCCGAGACTTGCGATCGCCGCGCTGAACCCGCACGCGGGCGAGAACGGCCAGTTCGGCGATGAGGATGCGCGGATCATCGCCCCCGCCGTCGCCGCCCTGCAGGCCGAGGGGATCGCTGCCATCGGTCCCGTTCCCGGCGACGCGCTGTTCACGCCGCGCGCGCGCGCCGGCTACGATGCGGCGCTGTGCATGTATCACGATCAGGCGCTCATCCCGATCAAGGCGCTCGACTTCGACGAGGGCGTCAACGTCACCCTGGGCTTGTCCGTAATCCGCACCTCGCCCGACCACGGCACCGCCTTCGACATCGCGGGGCAAGGCAAGGCCGACCCCGGCGCGATGGCGGCGGCGATCCGCATGACGGCGGAAATGGCGGCAGCGCGGGCGGCGGCGCATGACTAGGGCCCGCCCCGCTGCGACTAGGCGGCAGAGCCGCCAAGTCCCGCTCCCCTCCCGCTTGCGGGAGGGGCTGGGGGTGGGCACGTGACCACCCTCCCCCCCATCCGCGAGGTCATCGCCCGCCACGGGCTCGCCGCGTCAAAGGCGCTCGGGCAGAACTTCCTGCTCGACGAACAATTGCTGGACCGCATCGCCGCCCTGCCCGGCCCACTTTCGGGCGCGCGGGTGCTGGAGGTCGGCCCCGGCCCTGGGGGGCTTACGCGCGCGCTGCTGAGAGCCGGCGCGCGGGTCACGGCGATCGAGATGGACCGCCGTTGCCTTCCGGCGCTGACTGAACTGGCTGAGAGCTTTCCCGGACAACTCACTGTTATCGAAGGCGATGCGCTCAAGCTCGACCATGCCGAGCTGATGCAGGGCGAGCCTTTTCACGTGCTCTCGAACCTGCCCTACAATGTCGGCACCGCGCTATTCGTGCGCTGGCTGGGCGGGGAAGGCTGGCCGCCACGGTGGCTCACACTCACTCTCATGTTCCAGCGAGAAGTGGCTGATCGCATTGTCGCCTCTGCCGGCGAGGACGCCTATGGCCGCCTTGCCGTGCTTGCCCAGTGGCGGGCCGAAGCGAAGCTTGCGATGAAGGTCCACCGCAGCGCCTTCACCCCGCCGCCCAAGGTGATGAGCGCGATCGTCCACGTCACCCCCGCACCCATGCCGGAAGGCGTCAGCGCGCGGATGCTGGAACGCCTCACCGAAGCCGCCTTCGGCCAGCGCCGCAAGATGCTGCGCCAGAGTTTGAAGGGCGTGCCGGGCGCGCTCGAAGCGCTGGCGGCGCTGGGCATCGACGACACCCGCCGCGCCGAGACCGTCAGCGTGGCGGAGTTCGTCCGCTTGGCGAAGGCGCTGTCCTAACCCGCCTTCTTCCTGAGCCGCCACGCGTGCAGCAGCGGCTCGGTGTAGCCCGAGGGCTGCTCCACGCCCTTGAAGATCAGGTCCTTCGCCGCGCTGAACGCCGCTCCCTCCTCGTTGCCGGTGAGCGGCGTGTAAAGCGCATCGCCCGCGTTCTGGGCATCGACCTTCGCTGCCATCCGCCGCAGCGAATCCATCACTTGGTCCTCGCTGATTACCCCGTGGAGCAGCCAGTTGGCGATGTGCTGCGAGGAGATGCGCAGCGTCGCGCGGTCCTCCATCAGGCCGATGTCGTTGATGTCGGGCACCTTCGAGCACCCCGCCCCCTGATCGATCCAGCGCACCACATAGCTGAGGAGGCCCTGGCAATTGTTGTCGAGCTCCTCGGCGATCTCCTCCTCCGACCAGTTGGCGCCGTCGGCGAGCGGGATCGCCAAGAGGTCGTCGAGCCCGGCGGGTTCGGGCAGGTGCTTCTGAACGTCGAACACGTCGATCTGGTGGTAATGGAGCGCGTGGAGCGTCGCGGCGGTGGGCGACGGCACCCAGGCGGTGTTGGCACCGGCCTTGAGGTGGCCGATCTTCTCGACCATCATCTGCCCCATGAGGTCGGGCGCAGCCCACATGCCCTTGCCGATCTGCGCCTTGCCCGACAGGCCGTGGCGAAGGCCGATCGCGACATTGCGCGCCTCGTAGGACTTGAGCCACGCAGAGGTCTTCATCGCGCCTTTCCGCAGCATCGGCCCGGCGCGCATCGCAGTGTGGATTTCGTCCCCGGTGCGGTCGAGGAAGCCGGTGTTGATGAACACGATCCGGTCCTTCACCGCGTGGATGCAGGCGGCAAGGTTGGCGCTGGTGCGGCGCTCCTCGTCCATCACGCCGACCTTGATTGTGTGGCGGGGCAAGCCGAGCAGGTCCTCGACCGCGTCGAACAGGTCATTGGTGAAGGCGCATTCTTCCGGCCCGTGCATCTTGGGCTTCACGATGTAGATCGAGCCGCAACGCGAGTTGCCGAACTTGCCATGTCCCTCGACATCGAGCGTGCTGATCGCGCTGGTGAAGACGGCGTCCATGATGCCCTCGGGTATCTCGCTGCCATCGGGCAGGCGGATCGCGGGGTTGGTCATCAGGTGGCCGACATTGCGCACGAACATCAGGCTGCGGCCCTTGAGGATGTGCTGCGTGCCGTCGGCGTCGGTGTAGGTCTTGTCGCCTGCGAGCTTGCGGGTGAGCGTCCGGCCGCCCTTCTCGAAGCTCTCCTCAAGATCGCCGCGGATGATGCCGAGCCAATTGGTGTAGGCCAGGAGCTTGTCCTCGGCATCGACCGCCGCGACCGAATCCTCGCAGTCGGCGATGGTGGTGAGCGCGGATTCGATCACCACGTCGGCGATTCCCGCCTTATCGCTCGCGCCGACGGGCGTGCTCGGATCGAAGACAACTTCGACATGCAAGCCATTGTTGCTGAGGAGAACACCCTTGTCGGTGGTGCCGACATGCTGGGCCGGTTCGGCGAGCTCCACCGCGTCGCGGCCCCCGAGGTCGGCCCAGCTCGCCCCCTCAGCGAGCGGGAAGGTCGCGTCGAGGAACTGCCGCCCGCGGGCGATCACCGCCGCGCCGCGCTCCTCGTCGTAGCCGCCGGGCGTAGGAGCCGGCGCATCGAGCGCATCGGTGCCGTAGAACGCGTCGTAGAGGCTTCCCCAGCGCGCGTTCGCGGCGTTGAGGAGGAAGCGGGCATTGAGGATCGGCACCACCAGCTGCGGGCCGGCCATGGTCGCAATCTCGGGATCGACGTTCTGGGTGCCGATGGTGAACGCGCCCGGCTCGGGGACGAGGTAGCCGATCTCGGTCAGGAACGCCTTGTAGGCCGACGGATCATGCGGCTTGCCCGCCCGCTCGGTATGCCACGCGTCGATCTGGGCCTGGAGCGCCTCGCGCTTTGCCAGCAGCGCGCGGTTGCGCGGAGCGAATTCGGCCAGCAGCGCGGCGAAGCCCTCCCAGAAGACGCCCGCATCGCGGCCGAGGGGACTGAGCACCTCGGTCTCGAGGAAGGTCGCAAGGCCGGAATCGACGGAAAGGCCGGCGCGGGTGGTCATGTCGGTCATGCTTGGGTCCTCTGGGCGTGAACCTGGGGAGGAGAGGACGGCGCGCTATGGCCCAGCGTCGCCGCGATTGCAACGGGTTGGACTGACGCGCTTGCGCGGCTAGAGGGGTGTCATGACGGGCAAGGGGATCATCGGCGCGATCGACGCGGGCGCGATGCTGGCGCAGGTGCAGGCGTGGAGCCGGGTCAACACCGGCACCGCCAATCTCGCGGGCCTTGCCGAACAGGCCGAGCGGCTCGCGGAAGCCTTCGCGGTGCTGCCGGGCATCGTCGAGCTGGTCGATCCCGCCCCCGTCACCGCCATCGCCGCCGACGGTTCGTCCTTCGACAAGCCGCATGGCAAGCACCTCGTCCTGAGGGTGCGTCCGCAGGCGAACCGGCGCATCCTGCTGACCGGGCACATGGACACGGTGTTCCCCGCCGACCATCCCTTCCAGCACCAGCAATGGCTCGACGCCGATACGCTGAACGGTCCGGGTGTGGCCGACATGAAGGGCGGGATCGCGGTGATGCTCCACGCCTTGCTGCACTTCGAGGGAACCGCCGCCGCCTCGGGCCTCGGCTATGACGTGCTCATCAATTCGGACGAGGAGACGGGCTCGCTCGCCAGCGCCGCGCTGATCGCGGAACTCGCGCAGGGCAAGCTCGCCGCCCTCACCTACGAGCCCGCCGCCCTCCCCGACGGCACCCTCGCCCACGAGCGCGGAGGTACCGGCAACTACTCCATCACCCTCACCGGCAGGAGCGCCCATGCCGGGCGCAACCCCGAGGAGGGGCGCAACGCGGTCGTCGCCGCGGCCGACCTGATCCTGCGGCTGAAGGCGCTCGAAACCCCCGACATCACCATCAACCCCGCCAGGCTCGACGGCGGGTCGGCGAACAATGTCGTCCCCGACCACGCCGTGCTGCGCTTCAACATCCGGCCGAAGACTATCCAAGCCGGTGCCGCCTTCGAGCAGGCGCTGGCCGCGCTCCTCCAGGATATCGCCGCGCGCCACGAGGTGACCACTCACCGCCACGGCGGCCTCACCCGCCCACCCAAGCCGGTCGACCCGCAAGCCCAGCGGCTCTTCGACCTTGTGCGCCAGTGCGGCGCGGAGCTCGGTCAGGACATCCGCTGGCAGCGCTCGGGCGGCGTGTGCGACGGCAACAACATCGCTGCCTGCGGCGTCCCCGTGGTCGACACCATGGGGGTGCGCGGCGGCGCGATCCACTCGCCGGACGAATACCTCATCGTCTCCAGCCTTGCGACACGCGCCGCTCTTTCGGCCCGCGTGATCGAGCGACTTTCCCAGGGAGCCCTGAATTGACCTTCCGCCTGCGCGCCGCCCGGCCTGCCGACCTCGAGGCGCTCTACGAGATGGCCAAGCTCACCGGGGGCGGCTTCACCAACCTCCCCCCCGACCGCGCCGCGCTCAAGAGCAAGCTCGAGCGCGCCGAGGCCGCCTTCTCGCGCGGCGAGGACGCGCTGGGTGACGAACTCTTCGTGCTGGTGCTCGAGAACGCCCGCACCGGAGCGGTGCGCGGCACCTGCCAGCTGATGAGCCAGGTCGGCCAGCGCTGGCCGTTCTATTCCTACCGGCTCAACACGCTCACCCAATATTCGCAGGAATTGGACCGCACCGTGCGCGCCGAATTGCTCAGCCTCGTAACCGATCTCGAGGGGTCGAGCGAAGTCGGCGGGCTGTTCCTCCATCCGGGCGAGCGCGCCGGGGGCCTCGGCCTGCTGCTCGCCCGCTCGCGCTACGTTTTCATCGCCATGCACCGCGCGCGCTTCGCCGAGCGCATCCTTGCCGAGCTGCGCGGCATCATCGACGAGCGCGGTGGATCGCCCTTCTGGGAGGGCGTCGCCGGGCGCTTCTTCGGGATGAACTTCCAGGACGCGGACTACTTCAACGCGATTCACGGCAACCAGTTCATCGCCGACCTCATGCCCAAGCACCCGGTCTATGTCGCGATGCTGAGCGAGGACGCGCGCTCGGTCATCGGCGTCCCCCACCCCACGGGGCGCGCGGCGATGCGGATGCTCGAGGAGGAAGGCTTCCGCGCCGAGGGCTATGTCGACATCTTCGACGGCGGTCCGACGATGGTGGCGCGCACCGACCACGTCACCAGTGTGAAGAACGCCTGCGCGGCGCGGGTCACCGGCCTCGACGTCGCCGAGGGCGAGCGCGCGATCCTCGCCACGGGGCGCCTCGGCACCTTCCGCGCCTGTTTCGGTGAGCGGGTGCTCGACGGCGCGGGCGGCATCGCCATCGACAACGCCAGCGCCGACCTCCTCGACGTGTGCGAGGGCGACGAGGTGTGGAGCGTGGCACGATAGAAACACACCCGTTCGTGTCGAACGAAGTCGAGACACGGCCAGCCACGGGTTCTCGACTTCGCTCGAACCGAACGGAGCTTCAGGCGTGCTCACCGAAATCAACTTCGACGGGATCGTCGGCCCCTCGCACAACTATGCCGGCCTCAGTCTCGGCAACATCGCGAGTGCGAGCCATGCGGGCGATCCCTCCTATCCCCGCGCGGCGGCGCTCCAGGGGGTGGAGAAGATGCGCGGCAACCTCGCGCGGCTCGGGGTGCAGGGCTTCCTCCTGCCGCTGCCCCGCCCCAACCGCGCGCTCGCCGAGACGCTGGCCCTCGATGGCAGCGAACCGCCGCAGCTGCGCGCCGCGCCTTGGTCGGCCTCCTCGATGTGGACCGCCAATGCCGCGACGGTCTCGCCCGCGCCCGACACGGCGGACGGGCGCTGCCACCTCACCGCGGCGAATCTCGTCACCATGCTCCACCGCGCGCAGGAGTGGCCCGACACGAAGCGCCAGCTGGACATCGCCTTCGCCGACCGGCGCCACTTCGCGGTCCACGACGCGGTGCCGCCGACCTTCGGCGACGAGGGTGCGGCCAATCACATGCGCCTGTGCGAAAGCCACGAGCGGCAAGGCGTCGAGGTATTCGTCTACGGGCGCCCCGGCGGCCGCTTCCCGGCGCGCCAGCACGAGCAGGCGAGCCGCCTCATCGCCCGGCGCCACGGGCTCGATCCCAAGCGCACCCTGTTCATCGAGCAGAACCCGGAAGCGATCGCGGCGGGCGCCTTCCACAACGACGTCGTCGCGGTCGCCAACGGGCGGGTGCTCTTCACCCACGACATGGCCTTCGCCGACCAGCAGGGCGCCTACGACGCGATGCGCGCGGCCTTCCCGGCGCTCGAGGTGGTCGAGGTGCCCTCCTCCGCCGTCAGCCTCGAAGAGGCGATCCGCACCTATCTCTTCAACGCGCAGCTGCTCACCCTGCCGTCCGGCGAGATGGCGCTGATTGTCCCCGAAGAATGCCGCGAGAGCGCGAGCGTGTGGGGCTGGGTCGAGCAGATGCTCGCCGGCAACGGCCCGATCCGCCAGGTGATCCCCGTCGACGTGCGCCAGTCGATGGCGAATGGTGGGGGTCCGGCCTGCCTCCGCCTTCGCGTGGTGTGCGATCCGGCGACCGTCGATGCGCGCTTCCTCCTGGACGAGGCGAAGGCCGACGTTTTGGAACGTGTCATCGCGGCACATTGGCCGCAACAGATCGATCCCCTTGATCTTGGCTCGGAAATTCTGACCGAGAGCGTGATTGCGGCGCGCCGTGCACTGCTCGAGGCACTCGGCCTAGCGGAACTTGGTTAACGCGTTTTGAGACTCGCCCCAAGCGGGTTTAGGGTTACCCCGTTGTTAAGGCGACTCAAGGGCGGAGTCGCCGAAGGCTCGGGGAACGCGATGCTGCGCAAGCTCGGAAGGCTGTTCGTGATCAAGACGCGCATCGAGGCGTTCATGATCATCTACGCCCTTGCCCTGGGTTCGACGATGCGGGGGATGATCTACCTCCAAGACTATCCCGGCTTGGGCGGCAAGCTGCTGTTCCTCGCGACCACGGGCGCGGTGTTCCTGGCGGGCGCCAAGATCCTCGATTGCTTGAAGCTCGAGAAGGAAGTCGAATTGCTGAGAGCGAGGGTGCCGCGCGACTGAGGGGCAAGAACGCGCGATCTGCGAGGAAGGTGGAGGGATTCTGTTGCTACGTTCCCTCCGGACGCCCGGTTTCCGATTCTGTTACC
>JBJTSG010000173.1:0-5923 GCA_046076505.1 Erythrobacter sp.
GCGACGGATTACACTCAGTAACGCCATGTCGATCACTCCTGTCTCCCTCGCTGCTCACAGCAAGGAACGGGTCAAAACATGGGTCAAATCTCAATGAAAACTCACCAGCCTCCCGGGTCAAATCTCAACGGAAATCTACAGCCCGTGCCCCAAGCGCGCCGCAACTGCCGCCATAGCTCGCCTTCCGGAATTGCTTGTGATTCCCAAAGCTGCCGAACCTCGCGCTCTCTTCCGTTGACAGAGCCCCATCCAATCTACGTTCCCGACGTTTCATGAGAGGCATCGGCACATCAAGTGCATTGCATTTCGCGGATCCAACCGGCAGGAAGCGAGGCGCGAGATCGGAAGATAGGCCTGAAATGTTGCAAAAAATCAAAGAAGAGATTGCGAGCGACTACTTTCAGCAGAATTTCCCGAACGATGGCCAGCGCTTTGTCGCTTGGTATCTTCGCAACGTCCTGTTCCGCGACATGAACGAGACGAAGGCGGACATAACTGACGGTGCGGACGACAAGCAGATCGACGCGATTGTCGTTGATGACGATAAATCCATTGTTCGGATCATCCAAGGGAAGTTTGTTGGCAACGGAAGCGTCGATGCAGAACCTCTTCGCGAGGTGTTGTCTTCATGGATTCAGATTAAAGATTTGGCACGCCTTCAAAACGTGGCAAATAGCAAATTGAAAGCGAAGTTGTCGGAACTCGCAACAGCACTCGAAGACGACTACGAAGTTTCGTTCGAGTTGATAACAACGGGCGTTTTGTCACCAGCCGCCCAAGTGGACCTAGCCACCTTCCAAGAGGCGCTGGCAAAATTAAGCGAAGACGAGTCGTTCGACGCCACTATACACGTGATCGACGCAGATGAATTGCAGCGGCGTTACGAATATGCGATCGAAGCCGACAACCCCAGCCTGAACTATAAGCTGGACCTGTCCGGGGCGAAACACATGTATCACGAGATTGCTGGAACGCCGGTCGTCGTTGCCGCGCTGCCTTTGAAGGAATGCATCAAGCTGCCGGGCATCAAAGACGGCACCCTATTCCAGAAGAACGTGCGGCAAAGCCTTGGAACCAGCAACGCGGTCAACAAGGGTATTCGCCAATCGATCCTTGGCGACAAGCGCAGCGATTTTTTCTTCTTCCACAATGGCGTTACGGCTCTGTGCAACAAGATGGCCTACGATGAAGCGAGCAAATCGTTGTCCCTGCATGGCCTGAGCGTCGTGAACGGTTGCCAGTCGCTCAACACCATTTTGTCGTGCAGTGAAACGGTGAGGAAGGTCGATGATGCCTTCATCTTGTTCCGCTTCTACGAAATTCCGCAGCGAGACCGGGCCGACAAGATTTCTATCAATACGAACTCACAAAGCGCGGTGAAGGCCCGCGATTTGCGCAGTAACGATAAACGAGTTCTGGCGCTGAAGAAGGCCTTTGAGCTGCGATATCCGACGGGATATTTCATAACAAAGCGGGGAGAGAATGCCCCGGCCGACCGAAACAAAGCGGAAGTTGTCGAACTTTCCGAATACGCCAAGACATTGATTGCATGGCAAACCTTGAGGCCCAATCTATCTTATGGCGAAACAAAAATTTTCGACAAGTATTTTGAAACCTTGTTCAAAAATAAAGACTATTCGCCAGAAAACGTGATGGCATTACACAAGTGGATGACTGCAGTTCGAAGCACATGGGTATCGGAAAATCCGCTGAGCCTGAATGAGACGCTGTTGGCGATGAAGGCTTATGCGCCATATCATCACCTTTACGCAGTCGCGATGTGCTTCGCCATTTCGAGCAACCAGTCAGATCGCGTTCCAAACCCGGCACGCGCCTGGAAAGGAGCCGAAGCAGCTGGGATGGTCGCCGAAATCGTGCGGCTGGGCGGGACGGCTTTGAATATGGCGCTTGAGGCGGCGGCGAACGAGCCACAGCCTCCTAACCGCGTCTTTAGCCCACAAAACTGGATCAAGACCAAAGGCTGCCTGACTAATATCAATATGGCAGTTCGCAACTATTTTAACATGCTGAAAGTCATGCCGGGAGGGGCTGATATTGAGAAAAAGCTCAGGGAAGCAGCGGTTTTGTCGCAAGAAGCTTTTGAATATCGCTGGTCCGCAGACTGATATCAACGCGCGTTGAACATGAAACAGGGGGCTAGGCGGGGGGCTGTAGCCGGGGCCCTGCGGAAATCAGTGAAGTGCGCGTGATGGCTCAATCGGACTTTTCGAAGAACGAGATCGGCTTCCTGATCTTCCCAGATGCTCGTCCACGGTCGTAGCGAGCTTGCGCCTGCTCGATGCGGCCAATGAGTCTCCTTGCTCGGTGGATTACCTTCTCCGTTGGGGAAAGCTTAAGCCAATCCTCACGCTTCATAACGGGCATCCAGACCTCCGCCTTTGCCTTCAAAGCAGTTAGCCATGCTGGCTTTTTTGCCTCGCCACAAGACCCTGCGCGCGCCAAGCTTGACCCAGACACGACCCACTTGGGCGGATGAGCCAAGTAGAAGCTACTGTGGCCTCATCGCCGACGCGCGACCAGCCGACCGCACGTTCAACAGCATGATTCGAAACAATAAAGCTAACGATCCTTTGCTAGGCCACCGGGTCTGCCGTGGGTTTCGCCCTTTCAGCAGGCAAACCCGCCCCTTCAAGCCCAAAGGCCTTCCACAGTTCGCCGATGTTTTTCCTAGAGAAAGCGCGGAAAAGAGGTGGTGCCGCTTACAGGATTCGAACCTGTGACCCCATCATTACGAATGATGTGCTCTACCGACTGAGCTAAAGCGGCATCCTCGCTCGCGGCCCTAATCCGGGCAGACCGCGGGCGCAATGCAAAGGTGGAGGCCCGAGCCGGAATCGAACCGGCGTATACGGATTTGCAGTCCGCTGCGTCACCACTCCGCCATCGGGCCGAGCCTCCCGGGGACGAAGCCCCCGGACGGAGCGCGGGCACTAGCGATTCGGGGGAGGCTTGGCAATCCGTGATTGGCGGGCGGCCCGTGACGTTACGTCAGTCTGGACGCCGGCCCCGGCGCGCGGCAAAGCCTCCGGCATGACCATCGCCAGCCTCCTCGAACCCGTCACCGGCGCGCCCGGACCCGCCCGTCTCGTCCACGCCGCCGACTGGATGCAGGGGCGCACCCTCTATGGTGGCGCCTCGGCGCTGGTCGCCTATACCATGGCGGTGCGCGCCTTCCCGGGCCTGCCTGCCTTGCGCGCCGGACAGGTGGCCTTCGTCGCACCGGTCGGGGAGGACATCGAACTCAAGGCGGAGATCGTCCGCCAGGGCCGCAACGTCACGCAGGTCCGCAGCGAGATCCTTAGCGAGGGCCGCGTCGCCCTTTCCGCCTTCTGGCTGTTCGGCGAGGGGCGCGAGGCGAACGCGCTCCATGTCGAAGCGCAGCCGGCGGACTGGCCCGGCCCGCCCGAGGCGCACGAGGAGGTCACCCACAGGTTCGCACCCGCCTTCGTCGCGAAGAACTTCGAGCTGCGCCACGGCCAGATCAGGGGCACCGACCGCGGTGCAACCGTGCGGCGCTGGGCGCGGCTGACCGAGCAGAACGATCTCGATCCGGTATCCAAGCTCGTGCTGATGGGCGACGTCATGCCGCCGGGCGCGATGCGGGTGATGCAGCGTCAGGGGCCGATCAGCTCGATCAACTGGTCCTTCAACGTGCTCGATCCCGAAAGCCGCTCGCGCGATGGCTGGTACCTTGCCGAGAACGCCAGCCAGCACGCCGACGCGGGCTATTCCTCCGAGCGCCTGCGGCTGTGGGACGCCGATGGGCGGCAGGTGCTCGATGGGATGCAATGCGTCGCCGTGTTCGGATGAGGCCGGCAGTGAGGCTCGTGGAAGCCCCTAGTCCGCCCGGGCGTCACCCTTAAGGCACAAGGTTAATACATCTCCCCACCGCGACACCGCACGCACAGGGGAGCATCATGACCGATACCGACCAGACCATCGCCTTCGCCCGCACCATGCTCGAGGAGGCGCTGGAACTCCAGGCCGCCGGCAACCTCGCCGCCGCCGAAACGCGCTATCGCATGGTTGTCGAACAGGGTTACCGCGTTGCCGAGGTGCTGCCGATCCTCGCCCGCATGGCCGGCCTGCGCGGCGCGGACGACGAGGCGCTGGCGCTGTGGGAGCGGGTGCTGGCGCTTGATCCAGAGCACCCTCCCGCCCACCACGAAAGCGGGTTGATCCACGCCCGGAACGGCCGGTTCGACCTCGCCATAACCGCCATGCAGGCGGCCTGTGCCGCTGCCCCGTCGGACGCGATCATGGCCAACAACCTCGCCGTCACGCTCGCCGATGCTGGCCGCAAGAACGAGGCGCTGGAACAATTCGCTCGCGCGCTCGCGCTCAATCCGGGCAACATCCACATCGAGCACCAGATCCGCCGGTTGAGCGCCGAGATGGTGCCCTTCTGGCACGTCCCCATGCTTAACGACACGCGCAGGAACGACGCCTTCGAACCCGCGATTGTCGCGGCGCTGGAGGCGGCGGGGGCGAAGGCGCGGGTGCTCGACATCGGCACCGGCAGCGGGCTTCTTTCGATGATGGCCGCGCGCGCCGGGGCCAGGCAAGTGACCGCCTGCGAGATGATCCCGATCATCGCCGCGATGGCGCGCCGGATCATCGCCGACAACGGCTTCGGCGAACGCATCGCGGTCCATACGCTCCCCTCGAGCGAGCTCAAGGTCGGCGAGCACATGGACGAGCGGGCCGACATTCTCGTCTCGGAAATCCTCTCGAGCGACCTCCTCACCGAGCGGGTGATCGATACCTTCGAGGACGCCCATGCCCGCCTGCTCAAGCCCGGTGCGATCGTCATCCCGCGCGCGGCGGCGGCGATCGGCTGCCTTGTCGAGAGCGCGGTGCTGGCCGACTACGTGTTCGTCGACGAGGTGTCGGGCTTCGATGTGTCGCGCTTCTCCTCGCTCGCTGCGCCCAAGCTGCCGATCCACGGTACCATGACCGACTGGAAGCGCCTGTCGGGCGACGTCGAGCTGCTGCGCATCGACCTCACCTGCCGGCAGCACCCGAGCGAGCTCCAGCTGCTCGGCATCCCGGTGACCGAGGACGGCATCGCGGCGGGGATCGTGCAATGGATGCATGTCGACCTCGCCGAGGGCATCGCCTTCGACAACCATCCCGACGTCTACAGCGACGGCGGTTGGCTGCAGGTGCTGCACACCTTCCCCGCGCCGGTCGCAGTGCGCGCCGGGGACGTGCTCAATGTCGCGGTGGGCCATGACCGGGTGACGATCATCGTCCGCCCGCTCGGGATCGCCGCCGAAGCCGCGCAGGCCCAGGTCGCCTGAGCCGGCGGCCGGTCAGACGTCCTCGAAGTTGGGCTTCCTGCGCTCCATCTCCGCCATCACCGCCTCGACCTGGTTGCGGGTGCGCATGATAGCGTGCTGCTCGATGCTCTCCTCGAGCAGGATCGCGTCGGTCTCGCGCTCGTGCATCCCGGCCTGGAGGCGCTTGGCGGCGCGGATCGCGTGAGGGTTCTTGAGCGCGATCGTCCGGGCAATGGCGAGGGCGCGCTCGCGCGGGTTCTCGTCGACATATGTCGCAAGGCCCAGAGTCTGCGCCTCGGCCCCGGTGAACTCGCGGTTGGTATAGACGAGCTCGCGCAGCACGTCGTCCCGCACGAGACCGCGCCACAGGGCATAGCCGCCCATGTCGGGCACGAGGCCCCACTTCATCTCCATGATCGCCATGCGGGTGGCAGGGTGGGCAATGCGGATGTCGGCGCCGCTCGCGATCTGCAGGCCGCCGCCGAAGCACACCCCGTGCACGGCGGCGATCACCGGCACCGGCAGCTTGCGCCACTGCATCGCCACCTGCTGGGGGCGGTTGGAATTGCCGTAGGTCCGCTCGGTCAGCGGCGGCTCGTCCTCGGCCGGCTTGCGCGAGA
>JBJTSG010000174.1:0-12286 GCA_046076505.1 Erythrobacter sp.
AGTCCACCAGATAGATCGAGGACGGCGGGATCGGGATATTGCTGTCCGCGTCCACCTTGTAATGCGGCAGCGCGGCATGGCCCGCGGCGGCCGAGATGGTGTCGAAGCTGAGATCGCTGAGGCCCGGGTCTTCCTCGCGGAACGCCTGAAGGCGCGCGGCGGCGCTGAGTTCGTCCACGCCCCCCTTGGGCCCCTCGATCTCAAGCCAGCGCAGGAACTTCGAAACCGCCGCCCCGTCGCGCGCCTGCGCGTCGCGCTGCCCGGCCTGTTCGGCCGTGTTCTTGATCGCCTTGGCGAGGATCGTCGGATCCTGCTTGAAGGCGAAGCTCGCCCCTCCGCTGCGCAGGGCCTGGGCAATCCCCACCACCGCGAATTCGGGATCGAGCGCGACGCTCTTCCCCGCGAAGGCGCAGCCGAGCGCCCCCTCAAACGCATCGCGATCCCGGATCGTCACCGCATTGCCGAGATGCCGGGTGAGTTCCGGCGTCACTTTCTCCGGCGCGATGAACAGCTCGGCGCTGCCGTCCCTGTGAGCGACGACATAGGACAGCGCGACGGGCGTGTGCGCGACGTCGCCGCCGCGGATGTTGAGCAGCCAGGCGACAGAATCGAGCGCCGGGACCACCACCGCGTCGTGGCCTTGCCTGACGAGCCAGTCGGCGATGGCTGCGCGCTTGTCTGCCGAGGAGCGCCCGGCGAGCGCCTCGTCATAGGGCGTGGCGACCGAGGGCGAGGGCGCGGGCTGGTCGGCCCACACCGCGTCGAGCGGATTGCCCTCGGCGGGCACCAGCGCGATGCCGCTCGGCGCGAGCGCACGTTCGAGGCCTTCCGCTTGGCCAAGGGTGTGGAGCCACGGGTCGTAGGCGATCCGCGCGCCTTCCTCGGCGACGTCCGTCAGCCACCCGGCGAGGGTGTCACCGGGGATGCTGCGGTATTCGAAGAGATTGCCGTCGACCTGCTCCCTCACCTGCACGGTGTAGCGCCCGTCGACGAAGATCGCCGCGTGGGTGAGCGTCACCGCGGCGAAGCCCGCCGAGCCGCCGAAGCCGGTCAGCCACTTCAGCCGCTGGGCGTAGTCGCCGACATATTCGCTCATGTGTTCATCGGAGATGGGGACGATGAAGCCGGTGAGCCCGCGGCGCTTCAGCTCCTCGCGCAGGGCGGCAAGGCGGGCTTCGTGGGTGAGCATCAGCATTTCGTCGATCCTTGGGCGAGCGGTGGCCCGGGCTCTTGCCGCCCGGGCCATGTTGTCTAAAGTCGGTCCATCATAGGCCCTTCACCCGCGATGTGCCACTGGCCACGCGCGGGGGGCGGGGCGCACCAGGGGATCACCTATATGCACCGCTCGACCGGCCCAACGGCCCTTGCTCTGGCGCTTGCCGCCACCACCTTTGCCCCCATCACCTTTGCCGCGCCCGCAGCGGCCGCCACTAGTGAGGATTCCACCAGCGTGACCACGTCCACCGCCGCCGCTCCCGCCGCCGCCGCCGCCGAGATCAAGCCGCCCGTCGCCGCGAAGAAGCCCCACACCTACACCCACCACGGGATCACCATCGAGGACCCCTACGACTGGCTCTACGACAAGTCCTATCCCAAGGTGGACGACCCGGAGGTGCTCGCCCACGTGAAGGCCGAGAACGCCTATTTCGAGGCGCAGATGGAGGGGCAGAAGGCGCTCACCGACGCGCTGTTCGCCGAGATGCGGGCGCGCATCAAGGAGGACGATTCGACCGTGCCCCAGAAGGACGGCGACTACCTCTACTGGTCCGAGTTCGAAGAGGGCGCGCAGTATCGCAAGCACTATCGCAAGGCGGTCGCCGGGGGTGAGGCGCAGCTGCTTATCGACGAGAACCGGCTTGCCGAGGGGCAGGAATATTTCCGCCTCGGCGCTGCCTCGATCAGCCAGAACGGGCGCTTTCTCGCCTATGCCACCGACACCACCGGCGGCGAGCGCTACACCGCGCGGATCAAGGATTTGCAGACCGGCGAGTTGCTGCCCGATGTGATCGAAAACCTGCGCGGCGATCTGGTGTGGGTGAAGGGCGATACCGCGCTGGTCTATGGCCCCTCCACCGAGGAATGGCGCACGCTCGAAGCCAAGATGCACGTGATCGGCACCCCGGTGAGCGCGGATGTGACGCTCTACAAGGAGGAAGACCAGAGCTTCGGCGTCGGCACCGGCCTCACCGCGCAGGAGGACTGGCTGGTGATCGCCACCGGCGACAACGAGACGAGCGAGGTGCGTCTCGTCCCCGCCGCCGATCCGACCGCCGCGCCCATCCTCGTTCGCCCGCGCCAGAAGGGCGTCGAGTACAGCGTGGACGTGCGTGATGGCGAGCTGTTCGTGCTGACCAACGACGATCACATCAACTTCCGCCTCGCCAAGGCCTCGCTGAAGGCGCCGGGCGAATGGCAGACGGTGATCGCGGGCTCGGACGATTTCTACCTGACCGGTTTCGACCTCTTCAAGGACTTCTTCGTCACCGAAGGGCGTCTGAACGGCCTCGACCAGATTCAGCTGCGGCAATACGCCGCGCCCACCAAGATCACCCCGATCACCTTCCCCGAGCCGAGCTACACCGCAGGGCTCTCGAACAACCCCGAATACGACATGCAGAAGCTGCGGCTCGCCTACCAGTCGATGGTGACGCCGAGCACGGTCTACGACTACGACGTCAGGACGGGGAAGCTCGAGACCCTGAAGACGCAGGAGATCCCGAGCGGCTACGACGCGTCCAAGTATGTCTCGGAGCGCCTGACGATCACCGCGCGTGACGGGACGCAGGTGCCGGTCAGCGTGCTGATGCGCAAGGACCGGGCGGAGATCCTGAAGAAGGCCGGGATCGAGGGGCCGGGGCCGCTCCACCTCTATGCCTATGGCGCCTATGGCTATGCCGTGCCGCCGGGCTTCTCGACGAGCCGCCTCAGCCTCGTCGATCGCGGCTTTGCCTATGCCATCGCCCACATCCGCGGCGGGGACGATCTCGGGCGGCGCTGGTATCTGCAAGGCAAGCTGTTCGAGCGGACCAACACCTTCAACGACTTCGTCGATGTCGGCCGGGGCCTGATCGCCAAGGGCTACACCGCCGAAGGCAAGGTGACCGCGAGCGGTGGCTCGGCAGGCGGCGAGCTGATGGGGGCGATCATCAACCAGGACCCCAAGCAATACGGCGCGATCGTTGCCCACGTGCCCTTTGTCGACGTGCTGAACACGATGCTCAACGAAAAGCTGCCGCTGACGCCGGGCGAATGGCAGGAGTGGGGCAACCCGATTCTGGACAAGGCGGCTTTCGCCTACTTGCTGTCCTATTCGCCCTACGATCAGGTGACCGCCAAGGCCTACCCGCCGATGCTGGTGACCGCCGGCCTCAACGACCCGCGCGTGACCTATTGGGAGCCCGCCAAGTGGGTCGCGAAGCTGCGCGAATTGAAGACCGACGACAACCTGCTGTTGCTCAAGACCAACATGGGTGCAGGGCACGGCGGGCAGTCGGGCCGCTGGAACTCCCTGAAGGAGACAGCGGAGGAATTCGCCTTCATCCTGTGGCAGATGGGCATGGCGCCGAAGTAGGCCTTCGCCCCTCCCGCTTGCAGGCGGAGGAGGACCTTACCGCTGCGAAGGCGCCCCCTTGGCCAGTTCGACCAGCTCGGGCGGAAGCGAGACGCCGTAGCGGATCGCTTCCTTCGCCAGCCCCGCGACGACCGCCTCCATCTCGATCCCGAACAGCGCGAGCTTGAGGTAGAGCTCGGGCACCGCGCGGATCAGGCCGAAGCCCGCCTCCTGGCCGAACTTCGGGATCGGGCCCGAGGGCAGCGGCCTGACGTCGAGGTCGGGCGTCACCTGCCACACCATGCCCACCTTGCGGCTGTTGAAGATCGCCAGCAGCCGCCCGTAGTCGCTGGCGAGCAGCATCGGCGGCATGCCTGCGAGATAGCGGCAGGCCGCGACCGCGGCGGTGCGGTCGCGAAGGCCGATCGCGCCCTCCAACCACCCGAGCGTGCGGCGCAGGTCCTCGCGGCTCGCCTCGGTGGCATGCTCCAGCAGCCAGTCATAGCCCTTGAGGCTCGTGTTCCAGCGGCGCGGGTCGGCTGCGACGGCGCTCCAGAAGAAATCGACCGCATCGGCGACGGTGGTCATCTTCCCGCCCTCGTAGGCAAAGGCGCCCTCGGGGGTGAGAATGAAGCTCTTCCCCTTGCTCCCCTCCGGCTTCTCGTAGGTGAAGCGCGGGCGGAAGCCGCGGTCGGGGTGCTCGGGCTTATCGGACGGCGTGTCGGTCATGCCGTTCAGCTTACCGGGCGCGCGCTAATAAGTGCTTGCGATCCTTGCCGCGCCGGGCAGCGCCAGCTACTCCAGCTCCGTTCGTGTCGAGCGAAGTCGAGACACCTGTCCTCATGCCTCTCGACTTCGCTCGAGGCGAACGGAGTTTGTCCATGCCCTCGACCTTCATCCGCACCTTCGTCGCCGCGCGCCAGCACATTGACGAGCTCGGCCACGTCAACAACACGGTTTGGGTGCAGTGGATCCAGGACATGGCGACCGCCCACTGGGACGCGGTCGCGCGCCCCGAGGACCGGGCGGCCTTCTTCTGGGTCGTGGTGCGCCACGAGATCGACTACCGCGGCAATGTCGGCCTCGGCGAGAGCGTCGAGGCGACGACCTGGATCGAGGGCGGCGCGATGGGCGCGAAGTCGCTGCGGCGCGTGGAGTTCACCGACGCGACCGGCAAGCGCCTCGTCAGCGCCGCGACGACCTGGGCAATGATCGACCGCGCGACCGGACGGCTGGCGCGGGTGCGGCCCGAGGTGCTGGCGCCCTTCTTGTAGGGATCATCCCTGACCCGTTCGCCTCGAGCGTAGTCGAGAGGCCTCGCACCGGTGTCTCGACTACGCTCGACACGAACGGAGCTTCGGTCGCTTAAGCCGCCCGTTCCTCGCCCGCCTCGCGGGTCTCGGGTGCGACAGAGAACATCGTCATCCGCTCGTAGGCGATGCGGTTCCGCCCTGCGGCCTTGGCCTCGTACATCAGCGCGTCGGCGCGGGCGTAGAATTCGCGGAAGCTCATGCGGTGGCGCGCCGCGTCGGCGAGCATCACCACGCCCATGCTGGCTGTGACCGGCAGCTCGAGCCCCGGCACCTCCTGCGCGATCCGCAATGGGATCGCCTGGCGCAGCGCCTCTGCGCGTTCGAGCGGGCGGGGGCCGCGCAGCAGCACCATGAACTCCTCGCCGCCGAGCCGCACAGCGATCGCGTCGGCATCGCCGCTCGCCCGCAAGGCGCTGGCGCAGGCAATCAGCGCTGCATCGCCGACCTGGTGGCCGTGGATGTCGTTGACCGCCTTGAAGCGGTCGAGGTCGACCAGCGCGAAGGTGTCGAAACCCTGCGCCAGCAGCTCGTCGAAGCGCGCCTCGAGAGCGCGGCGGTTCATCAGGCCGGTGAGCGAATCCCGGGTCGAGATCTGCTCGAGCATCTTCGCCTCGGTCAGCGCCGCATCGCGCTCGCGCCGGATCGCAAGGAAGCGGTCGGCGATGGCGAGGCTGATGACCACCACCTCGAGCCCGACCGCGACATAGAGCATCTGATCGAGGCTGGAGGGGCCGACGTGCAGGCCCAGCCCGCGCAGCAGGCGCTCGACCGAGGCGATGATGATCGGCGTCCAGGCGACCGCGATGAAGCGTGCCGAGCGGCTTCCGCGCAGCAGCGCGTCGAGCACCGCCGCGCTGATGACGATGATGCACGGCAGGAAGGTAAGGAAGTAGCCGGTGTCGTCGAAGCTCTGGGTCGCGTCGAGCTGGAGCGCGCAGAGGCCGGGCACGAGCATCGTCCACCAGCCGGTCGCGATCGTCAGGGCGCGCATCAGCGGGGACTGCGCGCCGCGTTCGAGGAAGGACACGAGGAACAGCGCCGACATCCCCGCGCCGACCGCATAGGCGAGCGGGCCGAGCGTCGCCATCAGCGCCACCGGCAGGCGGACATAGGCCGAGGCGAGCCCGCCGGCGGTGAGGATGTAGACCATCATCGCGCTGACCATGCCGGCGTGGAGCAGCACGAAGCGTTCGCGCAGCACCAGGAAGAAGCTGATGTCGAACAGCAGCGGCAGGACCAGCATCCCCATCACCAGCGCGAGCAGCACGTTGTCGATGTGCGGCCACTGGGCGTGAATCGGGTCGCTGGTGATGCGCGCCTCGGTGAGCAGCGGAACCGAGTGGGGGCCCTCGATGCGCACCAGCAGGAGCGTGGTCGCAGGGGTGATCGCGGGAAGCGGCAGGCGGAACACCGGGCCCGCGGCGAAGGGCCTGGCGTCGGCTTCGGTGTAGCGCGCGGTGCGCAGCGTGCCGTCGGCATCGAAGGCGGTGAAGGTGATGCTTTCGAAGCGCGCGATGCGGGTGAAGAAATCGCGCGGGCGCTCCTGCCCTTTCCAGCCTGCAGCCTCGAAGCGCAGCCACGCGGCCGGCGCGCCCGAGCGCCAGTCGCCGTTGTGGCAATCCCACGCTTTGCGGTCCCGCATCGCCGCCGCGGTAACGGCAGCGTCGGTCGCCGCGTGGCAAGCGGGCGCGAAGCTCGGCACGGCATGATCCTGCGCCGTCGCCGGCCGGGAGGCCAGCAGCGCGAGCAGGAAGAATGCCGATGCGACCCGGTAGAGGAGGCGGCGGACGGCCATGGCGCAAGGGACTAGCATCAACACTCTTACGATGCTGTTAAGCGCAGTCGCTCCTTTGCGGAGATAAACTGCGGCGATTTCAGATGCTTGTTTTCGGCAGGCGGAGTTTCTTCGCCCCCGGCATTGCGACGCGCGCAGGCCGGTGGCATCGGCGTCACATTCGTGTCACCAAAGCCGCCTAGCCGGGCGGCGCGCCCACCCCTTCAGCTCCACGGGATCGCCCATGACCCACCGCTTCCCCGCTCTTGCCCGGACCGGCGCGCTTCTCGCGCTCGTCCTCGCCACCCTCGGCGCCTGCGACGCGGGCGGATCGGGAGCGCAGTCGGTGCATGCGGTCGGCTCCTCGACGGTCTATCCCTTCGCCAAGCTGGTTGCGGAGAACTTCGCCCGGTCGAACCCGGACATGCGCTCGCCGCTGATCGAATCCACCGGCACCGGCAACGGCATCCAGCTGTTCTGCAAGGGGCTGGGGGCGGACACCCCGGACATGGCGAACGCCTCGCGGCGGATGAAGCCCTCCGAATTCGACACCTGCGTCGCCAACGGCGTCGACAAGATCATCGAGCTGCAGGTCGGCCTCGACGGGATCGCCTTCGCCTCGGTCAAGGGCGGCATCAAGCTCGATCTGACCCCGAAGATCGTCTACGAGGCGCTCGCGGCGCGGCCCTATGGCCGGGCGCAGACCGCCAGGACCTGGGCCGACGTCGATCCGAAGCTGCCGGCCGAGCCGATCCTCGTCTACGGCCCGCCGTCGACTTCGGGCACGCGCGACGCGCTGAAGGAGCTGATCCTCCACGTCGGCTGCGACACCGACCCGGCGATGAAGGCGCTCAAGAAGAGCGACGAGACCCGCTACAGCCAGACCTGCACCGAGATCCGCGACGACGGCGCCTATGTCGATCAGGGCGAGCAGGACAACCTCATCGTCCAGAAGATCGTCGGCAACCCCAAGGCGGTCGGCATTTTCGGCTTCTCCTACCTCGAGGAGAACGTCGACAAGCTCCAGGACCAGCCGATGAACGGGGTGCCGGCGACCTACGACAACATCGCCGACTTCGACTATCCCGGCGCGCGCCCGCTCTACGTCTACGTCAAGAAGTCGCACATGCGCGCGATTCCCGGCCTCGCCGAGTTCATGCAGGAATGGGTCAAGGACTGGGGCAAGGGCGGCCCGCTGACCCGGGTCGGCATGGTCGCGATGCCGCCCGAGCAGATGGCTGCCAATGCCGCCAAGGTGCAGGCCCAGACGCTGCTCACCAAGGCCGAGCTCGAGGCGAAGTAACCGGCTGTCGCACCAGCGATTGCCGTGTGGCGGGGCGGCGGCTAGGCTGCCCTGCATGAGCGCGCGCAAAATCGCCGAGTGGCACGACGCCGGGTTGATCGACGCCGCGACGCGCGACCGCCTGCTCGCCTACGAGGCCGGCCACAATCGCCCGCTGCTGCTGTGGGCGGTGTGGGGGATCGGCGCGCTGGCGATCGGCCTCGGCCTCATCTCGCTGATCGCCGCCAACTGGGAGGAGATCCCGGGCGAGGTGCGCCTCGCGGTCCACCTCGCGCTGATCGCCGCTGCCGTGACCACGCTGTTCGCCCGCGAGGACCGGCTGGCGGCGCGTTCGCCCTGGGGGGTGGAGGCGCTGGCCTTCGTCGCCGCGGCGCTCGGCCTCACCTTCTTCGGGCACCTCGGGCAGGTCTACCAGACCGGCTCGCCGCTGTGGCAACCGCTCGGCGCGTGGCTGGTCCTGTTCGCCCCCCTGCTGCTGCTGACCGGGCGCGGCTGGCCGACGGCGGCATTGCTCGCCCTCGTCGCGGTGTGGTGCGCGTGGGACTATGCGACCTCGCGCGACGGCGGGGCCGAGCTCGCCCGTCAGCTGTGGCTCGCGACCGTGCTCACCGCGCCGGTCTTCCTCGCGACGCTGGGCGCCTGGGCGCGTGGCCGGAGCGTGCGTGAGGATTTCTGGTGCGACCTCGAAGAGCTCGCCTTCGCCTACGCCGTCGCCTGCGCGAGCGGTGCGACCGTCATCGCCGCCTGGGACGGCTTCGGTGACCGGCACGTCGCGGGCGAATGGGCGAGCATCCTCCTCGCGGCCGCGCTCGCGGCGGTCGCCGGGCTCGGCGTCGCGCTGGTGCGGCCCGGCCTCTCGGCGCGGCTGACCGGCGCGGTGATCGCCGGCGCCGGGGCGACCCTGCCGCTCGCCTACCTCGTCAGCGGGAACACCGTGCCCGCCGCGCTGGTGTTCTTCGCGCTGTGGGGCGGGATCGCCGCCGCGGCGCTCGCCGCCTCGTGGCGCGTGGTGTTCCAGATCGCGGTGGGGCTGATCGCGGTGCGGCTCATCATCCTCAGCTTCGAACTCGCCGCCGACCTGCTGATGAGCGGCTTCGGGCTGATCCTTGCCGGCGTGATGATCCTCGCTGTCTCGTGGATCGCGGTGCGCGTCGCCCGGCGTTTCGCCCCGCGCAAGGGTGAGCCGGTCTGATGCGCGCCCTCCGCCTCGCCGCCGCGCTGCTGCCGATCGCGGGCCTGGCCGGCCTGTGGGCGACGAGCGGGCTCACCTATCGTCAAGGCACCGAGTGGGACGTGCCGATCAGGGGCTACGACCCGCGCGACCTGCTGCGCGGGCACTATGTCGAGTTCCAGTACGACTGGCCGGGAGGTGAGACCTTCGCCGCCGACGGCCCGCAGGCGCTATGCCTCGAGGGCCGGCCGCCGCGGGTCGAGCGGGTGCGGATGATCGCGCCCGGCACCGTCTGCCCTCACCCGCTGCGCACCGATCCGGCGAGCGTCTACGGCACCGAGGCGCTGCTGCGCGGGCGCTACTACCTCGGCCAGTCGCGCGCGGCGGCCTTGCAGGCGGAGCTCCAGAACCGCGACCGGCGCGGGATCGTGACGATCCGCCAGCGCGCCGACGGCAGCTTCGCGGTGGTCGGCATCCGCTTCCGCCCGCTGACCGCCGAGGAACGCGCGGCGCGCGATACGCCGGCGGCGCCCATCGCACCGAGCGCGCCGCCGATCATGGATGAAGACGAGCCCCGCTAGAGCGGATTGCCGTCGCGGTCGCGGTAGATTTCGCGGCGGCCGACGTGGTTCGCCGGGCCGACGAGGCCGTCCTCCTCCATGCGCTCGATCCACTTGGCCGCGGTGTTGTAGCCCACGCCCATCTGGCGCTGGAGCCAGCTTCCGGATGCCTTCTGGTTCTCGAACACGATCTGGCAGGCCTGGCGGTACTTGCGCTCCTCGGGGTTGTCCGAGGCGGTGAGATCGTCCTCGAACCCGAAGCCGAAGCCTTCCTCGGGCTCCTCGGTGACGGCATCGACATAGGTCGGCGAGCCTTGCGAGCGCCAGTGGTCGGCGACCGCCTCGACCTCCTCGTCCGAGACGAAGGGCCCATGGACGCGCACCATCGCCCCGGTGTTGGGCTTGTAGAGCATGTCGCCGCGGCCGAGGAGCTGCTCCGCTCCCTGCTCGCCGAGGATGGTGCGGCTGTCGATGCGGCTCGTCACCTTGAAGCTGATGCGGGTCGGCAGGTTCGCCTTGATGACCCCGGTGATGACGTCGACCGAGGGGCGCTGCGTCGCCATGATGAGGTGGATGCCCGCCGCGCGGCTCTTCTGGCTGAGGCGCTGGATCAGCACCTCGATCTCCTTGCCGACGGTGACCATGAGGTCGGCAAGCTCGTCGACGATCAGCACGATCTGCGGCAGCGGCTGGTAATCGAGCTGTTCCTCCTCGAACAACTGCTCGCCGGTTTCGGGGTCGAAGCCGGTCTGCACCCTGCGGCCCAACGGCTTGCCCTTGAGAAGCGCGGCGGAAACCTTCTCGTTGAAGGAGCCGATGTTGCGCGAGCCGATCGCGCTCATCATCCGGTAGCGGCGCTCCATCTCCTCGACCGCCCACTTCAAGGCACGGACGGACTTGGCAGGCTCGGTCACCACGGGGGACAGGAGGTGCGGGATGTCGTCGTAGATCTTGAGCTCGAGCACCTTGGGATCGATCAGGATCAGGCGCAGCTCGGCCGGCGTGAAACGGTAGAGCAGCGAGAGCAGGATGACGTTGAGACCCACCGACTTGCCCGAGCCGGTGGTGCCCGCGACCAGCAGGTGCGGCATCGCGGCAAGGTCGGCGATGATCGGCTCGCCGGCGATGTCCTTGCCGAGGATCACGGGAAGGTTGCCCTTCGCCTCCTGGAAGGCAGCCGCCGCGGCGAGCTCCTTCAGCATCACCGTCTGGCGATCCTGGTTGGGCAGCTCGATGCCCATCACCGTGCGCCCGGGGATCGGCGAGACGCGCGCGCTGATCGCGCTCATGTTGCGGGCGATGTCCTCGGCGAGGCCGATGACGCGGCTCGCCTTGATGCCGGGGGCGGGCTCCAGCTCGTACATGGTCACGACCGGGCCCATGCGCACGGCGGTGATCTCGCCCTTCACGTTGAAGTCGCCGAGCACGTTCTCGAGCAGCCGCGCGTTGCGTTCCAGCGCCAGCTTGTCGAGCTTGGGGCCCTTGTCGACCGGCGGCTCGGCGAGGAGGTCGAGGCTCGGCAGGTTGAAGGGCGCGAACATGTCGCGCTGCGAGGTCTTGGCCGGAACCGCGCGCCGTGGCGGGGCAGAGGGGTCGGTGATCTCGGGCGCGCGGCGCGGGCGCTCCTCGGCTTCGGGAGCGGGTTTGGCGGCGGTGCGGCGCGGGCGGGCGGCCGGCGCGTCCTCGTCCGCGTCCGCGTCCTCGTCGGAACCCGCGAAGGCGAGCGCCGGCACCCGGTCGCGGCCAGGAAGCAGCGGCAACCGGCGCGCGAGCCCCGCGAGCGAGCCGCCGCCGAGAAATTCGGGCAGGCTCATCAGCACCCGCCAGTCGATCGCGAAGATGCGGGTGAGGAGCGCGACGCCGCCCGCGAGGCAGGCGAGCGCGAGGGCGAGGATCACCCAGCCTTGCGCGCCCTCACCGAAGCGCGCGGCGATCGCCTGCACACCGGCCGCGCCGAGCAGGCCGGTCAGGCCCCCTGCCTGCGCGGGCAAGGTGCCGCCGGGGCCGGTGAAGGCGAGGCTGAGCACGGTGGCGATGAGGCTCATCGCGATCAGCAGCAGCGCGGTCGGCATCCACCAGGCAGTGGTCTCGGGCTCGTCGCCGTTCTCGACATCGCGCCACAGCTTTCGGGCGCTGACATAGAGCAGCGGCAGAAGAGCCACGCCGGGCAGGCCGAAGATCAGCAGCACGCGGTCCGCCGCCCAGGCCCCTGCCGCGCCCATCCAGTTCTTCACCTCGGCGGGGTCCGCGGCGGTCGAAGGGGAAGGATCGGTCTGGGTGTAGCTCGCGAGCGCAAGCGCGAGGAACACGGCCATCCCGAGCAGCAGCCCGGCGCCCGTCATCTGCGCAAGACGGCGCAAGGAGCGGCGGAGCCCCGCGCGCCATTCGGCATCGGTCTGGCGACCGGGTTTCATCGTTGGCGCCGCGCGGCTGGCCATGGGGGGGTCTCCTGTGCGGAACACATCATGAATCCTCCGGGGATTCCGGTCAAGGACAGAGCGACGAACGACATGGCAGCGTGGCGGTCATGATTCGGCCCGCGAGGGCTGCAAGGCCGACCGGCCGCCCGCAGCGATGCGACCTTCAGGTCGCCTGAGCGAGGATTTCGCAGCCCG
>JBJTSG010000175.1:0-7112 GCA_046076505.1 Erythrobacter sp.
CCGAAGGACGGCTCAATCAGGCCGCGGCCTGAGCCTTCAGCAGCTCGCGCTTGACCTTCTGCGCGTTGGCCGAGAGCTTGTCGTCGCTGGTCTTGAGCAGCCAGTTGTCGAGCCCGCCATTGTGCTCCACCGAACGCAGGCCGTGGGTCGAGACGCGGAACTTGAAGCTGCGCTCGAGCTTCTCGCTCATCAGCGTGACGTTCTGCAGGTTGGGCAGGAAGACACGCTTGGTCTTGTTGTTGGCGTGGCTCACGTTGTGACCGATCTGGCGGCCCTTGCCGGTCAGTTCGCAGATGCGCGACATGGTGTGTCTCTTCTCGTAAAAGGCTGGCCCGGACGCGTGCCCAGGCAAGGAAAGCGGCGCGCATAACGGGGCAGGCCCGAATCGTCAAGCGCGTTGCACCGCGGCGCCGGAGGCCCGCCAACGGTTCGTCGCACGCCCGGCACGCCGCTCGCGATAGCCTAACGCATGTCATGGTCGCAAGCCGCGCCAAGCCGTGCATTCGCGGCGCCCTGACGGGGGCGCGCCTTGCGCTGGTCAGGCCTCAAGGAGAACAAGACATGAAGCGAATCATCCTCACCGCCCTCATCGCCCCCTTGGCAATCGGCCTTGCCGCGTGCGATGTCGATCAGACCAAGGAAGCCAAGCTTCCCGACGTCGACGTGAAGGGCGGCCAGATGCCGGAATACGACGTCCAGCCCGCCGATGTCGACGTGACGACGAAGAAGACCACGATCGAGGTTCCGGATGTCGACATCAAGCAGCCCGACGCCAAGGGCACCCCGGCCACCGGCAGCTAATAAGCCGAGGAAGGCGCGCGGGGCGTGAGCGCGGGGTTCCGCAGCTTCATGCCCCGCGCGCTCGAACTCGCCCGTGCGGCTGCCGCAGCGGGCGAGGTGCCGATCGGCGCGGTGGTTGTGCGCGGCGACCAAGTCATTGGCGAAGCACACAATTCTCCGCGCGCCGATCACGATCCCACCGCCCATGCCGAGATTCTCGCGATCCGCCGCGCCGCCGCGGCGCTGGGCGAGGAACGCCTCACCGGCTGCGACTTGTGGGTCACTCTCGAACCCTGCGCGATGTGCGCGGGCGCCATCGCGCATGCCCGCATTGCCCGCGTCTACTACGCCGCCGCCGACCCCAAGGGCGGGGCGGTCGCGCACGGGGCGCGGGTCTTCGATCAGCCGCAGTGCCTTCACAGCCCGGAGGTCTATGCCGGCATCGGCGAAGAGGAATCCGCCGATCTGCTGCGCGCCTTCTTCCGCGACAAGCGCTGAGATTCGACCCGAAACAGGCCGATTGGCAGGGGCTTGGCGGGGGATCAGGAGGGTATGGGAGGGGTTTGGGTGCCCCTTGAAGAGGCTTGACCGCGAGGCGAGGCGCGCAGCCCGGCTACTCGAACACCGCCGGGCCGTCTTCCTCCTCGCGATCCGGCTCGCCGGCGAACCAGCGTGAGGCGGCCGGGGTGAGGAGGCTCGCCATCGCCACCACCGCGAGGCACGCGCCGGTGAGCGCAGAACCGTCGAACATCGCGAGGCGCACCAGCCCGAGGCCAAGCACCAGCCAGCGGGCGAAGGGGGCGGCGAAGAGGTAGATCCAGGCGAGCGGGATCAGCGCGATGGTGAACTCGGCCGACAGGGCGACGATCGTCCAGTCGCGGTTCCACGCCAGCCACGGGGCATGGCCGGCATAGGCGAGCTCGGCGAGCGGCAGGTCGGACAGGCCCCGCACCAGCCGCAGCACCGCCGCGGCGAGGAAGGCGGCGGCGAACACCCGGATCGCCAGCGGGCGGGCCCCGCGCCGCAGCTTCATAGCGGCGTGAAATCGAGGCCGATGTCGGCGGCCGGCGCGCTCTGGGTGAGGCGGCCGACCGAGATGAAGTCGACCCCGCTCGCGGCCTTGGCGGCGATCGTGCCCAGGTTGACCCCGCCCGATGCCTCGGTCGGCACGCGGCCGGCGACGATCGCGACGGCCTCGCGCAGCGTCTCGGGGTCCATGTTGTCGAGCAGCAGGTGATGCGCGCCTGCTGCGAGGGCAGGCTCGATCTGGTCGAGGCGGTCGACCTCGCAGATGATCTTCGGCACCCCCGCTTCGCGCGCCCGGCGCACTGCCTCGCCGACGCTGCCGGCGACCGCGACGTGGTTGTCCTTGATCATCGCCGCATCCCACAGCCCCATGCGATGGTTTTGCGCGCCGCCCATCCGGGTCGCGTACTTCTCGAGCACGCGCAGCCCGGGGATGGTCTTGCGGGTGTCGAGCAGGGTGCAGGTCGTGCTGCCCTCCCGCATGGCGTCGACATAGGCGCGGGTCAGCGTGGCGATGCCCGAGAGGTGCTGGACGATGTTCAATGCGCTGCGCTCGGCGGTAAGAAGCGCGCGGGCCCTGCCCTCGAGGCGCATCAGGTCGGTGCCTGCGGGCACCTCATCGCCATCCTGCACCAGCGCCTCGATGCGGCAGTCGGGGTCGAGATGCCGGAAAAACGCCTCCGCAAGCGGCAGCCCTGCCACGACGATGGCATCGCGACTGTCCATCACCCCGGAAAAGCGCGCCCCGGCGGGAATGACGCTTTCCGAGGTCACGTCCCGCCCGCCGCCGGGCAGCCCCTCGCCAAGGTCTTCCGCCAGAGTTTCGCGGATGAACGTGGCAAGATCGAAGCCGGGGAGGGTGAAATCGGGCACCAATGCATCCTTCGTCATCGCGAGGGCCGACAGGCCAGCGGCGATCCACGACCCGCACCCCGATCCGGGACTGTCGGGCCATGGATTGCTTCGTCGCTCCGCTCCTCGCAATGACGAGAGGATTGGTCAATGGATGACAAAAAGCGCTGGTCCGGAGCCGCAGGCTCCGCAAGGGCGCCCGAAGGATTTTACGGCCGCCCGCAGCCGGCGCAGCTTGCTGCGCGTCTAGCGAGGACGAGCCCGCGGAGGCGGGCTCGCCATCAAAAACACATCAGTGCACGAAGCGCGCCACCACGTCGCGGTAGCTGCGCGAGACCTTCACCTCGGCGCCGCTGTCGAGCACCAGGAAGCACTCGCCGTTGGTGTGGGGCTTCACCTGCCGGACAAGGTCGAGGTTGACGATCGTCGAGCGGTGGACGCGCTGGAACTTGCGCGGGTCCAAGCGGCGCTCGAGGTACTTCATCGTCTCGCGCAGCACCAGCGAATTGTCGCCGGTCGAGATGATCATGTAATCGCCCGCGGCCTCGATATGCTCGATGGTGTCGACCTCGACGCGGAAGATCTGGCCGCGGTCCTTGACGTTGATGAGCTTCTCGAAGCGGTCCGCGCTTTCCGAGGCGGGCGCGGCGGATTCGGCGAAGTCGGCGGCACGTTCCGGCGCGATTTCCGACAGCACATCGAGCAGCTGGCCCGCATCCTCGGCGGATTTCTTTTCGGCAAGGCGCTGGCGGACGCGCTCGATGGTGTCGGCGAGCTTCTGTTCGTCGACCGGCTTCATCAGGTAGTTGACGGCATTCGCCTCGAAGGCGCGGATCGCGTGCTCCTCGTAGGCGGTGACGAAGACGAACAGCGGCGGCTCGATCTCCATCACGCCCTTGACGACCGAGAAGCCGTCGAAGCCGGGCATCTGGATGTCGAGGAAGACGAGATCGGGCTTCTCGGTCTTGATCTTGCGGATCGCCTCGCGGCCGTTGGCGCAGGTGTCGATGATCTCGACATCGTCATAGGGCTGGAGCCGCAGCTGGAGGCCCTGGATAGCGAGCTTCTCGTCGTCGACAAGGATGGTTCTGATGGTCATGCGGGGGTTCCGATGGTTTTGACTGAAGGATTGAGGGGGATGATGTTGTCGCTCCCGCCCGGCGCAGCCCCGACTGCTGCTGTGACGGGTGCCGCCGCTTCCTGGGCTCTGGCGGCCCGAGTGAAGGGTATCTCGATCAGCACGGTAAAGCCGCCCCCTGCTTCGGATCTCGTCTCGAAAAGGTGATTGTCCCCATAAGCCTGCGCGAGGCGATTACGTATGTTAGCAAGTCCGACCCCGGTGGAGACCGGCTGCCCCGGCGCGGGCGCGGCGGTCTGGGCGAGGGAGCGTGCGGTGTCGTCGACGCCCGGCCCCGTGTCCTCGACCGTGAGGCGTAGCCGCTCGCCGATGACGCGCGCGGTGATGGCGATCTGCGCGCCTTCCTCCTGCGGGCTGACGGCGTACTTGATGGCGTTCTCGACCAGCGGCTGGAGCAGCATCGCGGGAAGCTGGGCGGGGAGCGCGGCGTCCTCGATCTCGAACTGGGTGCGCAGCCGCTCCTCGAAGCGCATCCGCTCGATGTCGAGGTAGAGCTGCAGGGTCTCGACCTCCTGCGCGAGGGTGACCTGGCTGCCCGGCTCGGCGACGAGGGTGTGCCGCAGGAAGCCGGAAAGGCGGGTGAGCATCGCGTTGGCGGGCTCGGTCTGCTTGAGCAGCACGAGGGTCGAGATCGAGTTCAGCGTGTTGAACAGGAAGTGCGGGTTGAGCTGGTAGCGCAGCATCGCGAGCTGCGCGGCGGTGGCCTGCGCCTCCAGCCGCTCCAGCCGGTCGGCCTGCTCCTCGACGGTGAGGAAGAAATTGATCGCGTAATAGAGCGCGCTCCACCCGCCGAGCAGGGTGAGGGGGAGATAGAGCAGGCCGATGACGCGCTGCGCGAAGGTCGTGTCGCGCGCGGCGGCGTAGTAGACGCCCTGCACCCAGGCGTCGATCGAGGCGTGGAGCAGCACCGCGAAGAACAGCACGACCGCGGTGAGGCCCCCGGTGACCAGGGGGCTCTGGCGGATCAGGAAGCGGTAGATCACCGACAGCACGCAGCTGATCGAGAACCCGGTGATCTTGTTGATCAGGATCAGCGCAAGGATGCCGAAGGGCTGCCCGTTGGCGAGGGCGGAGACCGCGTGCAGCACGAAGGCCGCGCCCCAGCCTGCCAGCTGGAGGTTCCAGAACGCCCGGTTCTTGCTCGCGAAGAACGGCGCCGCCTGGATCGGGAGCACTGCCATTGTCGGGCTGGTCTAACGCATTTCGTCGCAGACGGCATCGATAAATGACACAGCCATCGCTACCCTGCCACGGCTGGCCGCAAGGCTCAGCGGCGCGTCTTGGGCGGGAACCCGCCGGCCGGATCGATCTCGCGCCGGAAATGGCGGGGCCAGTCGGCGCCTCCTTCCGCAGCGAGCAGCGCGCGGACCTGCGGCACCTCGGCGGCGATCGCCTCGGCGCGCTCGTCCCAGCCGTCGTGCCCGCGGCGCAGGCGCAGGCCCGCATCGTGCTGCGATCCCCAGCGGGTCATGAAGGTCACCGCGGCCTCGGGGTCGTAGCCGGCGTTGGCGAGCAGCCACGGGATCAGCCGGTCCGCCTCGCGCTCGCTCGCGCGCACGTTGCGATCCTTGCGTCCGTTGCGGTCGAGCCAGGCGTCGTGGCCGAGCACGTTGTGGGCGAGTTCGTGGGCGACGAGCGCGGCGAAGACCGGCTCGTCCGGATAGGCGAAGGCGGGGAAGCCGATGCCGATCACCACCCGGGAGCCGTCAGCGACAGCCTTGGTCCCTTCGCCCATCAGCTCGAAGCGGGTGGCGCAGACCTCGACCGGCTGGAGCCTGGCGGTGCCGCCGTCGGCGAAGCGGATGGTGATGCCGCCGTGCTCGGTCAGCATGGCCTCGATGTGGTCATGCGCGCGCAGCAGCCGCGCCCATTCCATCGCCGGGACGGAGGTCGGCCAAAGGTTGGGGTCCATCCGCTCGAGCCCGACGACCTCGCGGTTGCGGGTGAAGGCCCCCGACAGCGCGGCGGGCGAGCCGCGCGCGGCGGTCTGCACGGCGAAATCGCGCTGGAGGCCGAGCGCCCGGCGCGCCACCGCCGGGGCGCCGTAGCTCGCCATGTCCTGGAGCTGCAGGCCGATCGCCGGGACGACCTTCGGGCAGAAGCGCGCATTGCCCCGCGCGAGGGTCCAGCCCACGTCCTGCAAGCGCTGGTCGACGTCCTGGTAGCGGCCGATCGCGGCGCGCTCGGCGGCGTAATCGATCTGCGCGGGCGGTGCGGGCGCCTCGGCCCGCAGCGGCGCAGCGCCGAGCGCCAGCGCCAGCGCCAGCGCCGCCAGCATCGCCCCCCCGGAATGGCGCATCAGGCGGTCTTGTCCGCCTGCGCGATCGCGGCCTTGAGCTTCTCGTAGCCGACCGCCCCGCCGAACGGCTTCTTGCCCGCGATCCACGCCGGGGTGCCGGTGAAGCCCAGCGCGCGGGCATGGTCGAGGTTGCGCGCGATCTCGGTCGAGACCGCCTCGGAGGCCGCGTCCCGCTGCGCGCGCTCCATGTCGAGCCCGGCAGCGCGCGCGGCGGCCGCGACGTCCTTGGTCGCGAACATCGTGTCGTGGAAGGCGCGGTACTTGCCCTGGAGCCCGGCGGCGAGCGCCATGCGCGAGGCGACGTCGGAGCCCTCGAAGATCGGCCACTCGCGGATCACGACCTTGAGGTCCGGGTCCTCCGCGATCAGCCGGTTCACGTCCTTGAGGCTCGCCTCGCAATAGGGGCAATTGTAATCGGTGAACTCGACCAGCACGCGCTTGCCGTTCGGGTTGCCGAGCACCACGCCGGGAAAGGGCTCGAGCACCTGCCCGCCCATCTGCGCAAGGCGCTTGGCGGCCTCCTGCTCCTCGAAGGCCTGCGCCATCTGGGGGAGGATCTCGGGGTGGCCGAGCAGGAAGCTGCGGGTGCGGTTGTCGGCTAGGCCCGAATAGGACCACGCCGCCGCGCCCAGGAAGCCGAAGGCCAGCGCGAGCAGCGCGGTGAGCAGGGACTGGCGCAGCGGCGAGGGCTGCGGATGATCGTTAAGGGGCGGCTGCGAGGACATGGGCGCTTTCGTTGCGGGCGTGGGCTGGTGGCGGGCTAGCGCTTCTTCTTGATCCGTTCCAGTTCCGCGCGCGCCTCGAGCGCGACGTCCTGGGCGCGGATCCAGTCCGCCGAGCCATAGGGCAGACCCGCCTCCGCCGCCGTCGCGCTGCGCAGCGCCTCGGGGTAGAGGCGGTTCATCACCTGCTGTTCGGCGCTGGCGAGCTTGGCGCGCGGCAGGTCGCCGCGTGCCTCGTAGACAACGCCGAGCTGGTACCAGGCGAAGGGGTTGTAGCGATCCTTCTGCACCGAGG
>JBJTSG010000176.1:0-2911 GCA_046076505.1 Erythrobacter sp.
CTGCGCTGGCACGACGAGGATGAGGGCGACATCAGCCCCGCCCACTTCATCCCGATCGCCGAGAACGACGACCTCATCGTCCGCATCGGCGAAATGGCGCTGCGCAAGGCCTGCCAGGACGCGCTCGAGTGGCCGGAGACGATCCGCGTCGCGGTCAACGTCTCGGCCAAGCAGTTCGTCCGCCCCGGCTTCAGGAAGACGGTGCAGGCCGCGCTCCAGGCCTCGGGCCTGCCGCCACAGCGGCTCGAGCTCGAGATCACGGAGAGCGTCTTCGTCGGCGACCTCGAGACGGTCGACGCGATCTTCCGCGACCTGAAGAAGCTGGGCGTGCGCCTCGCGCTCGACGATTTCGGCACGGGCTATTCCTCGCTCGGCTACCTGAAGCACGGCCATTTCGACAAGATCAAGATCGACCAGAGCTTCGTGCGCGGCTGCACCGAGAACGGCGACATCAACCCGGCGATCATCGCCGCAATCGTCGCGCTGGCGAAAGCGCTGGGGATGGAGACGGTCGCGGAAGGGGTCGAGGCCATGGACGAGCTGGCGCTGGTGCGCGAGCGCGGCGCGGATCTCGTGCAGGGCTACATTTTCTCGAAGCCCATGACCCAAGACCAGGTGCTCGCCCGTTTCGCGGCGGACGATGCGCACTTCAAGCCGAGCGGCCCGCCGCGCCACCGCTCGGAGCGGATCACGATTTTCCGCAAGGTGGGCCTCATCCACGAGGATCACTACTATGACGTGATCCTCAGGAACCTCTCCAAGACGGGCGCGCGCATCAACGGCCTTGCCGGGGTCCCGGTGGGAACCGACGTGGTGCTCGATCTCGGCCACGGGCAGCTGGTGGTGAGCAAGGTGGTGAACGCCACCGAGAACAGTCAGGGCCTCAAGTTCGAGACCCCGCTGATCAGCGACGGCAGCGGCGGGTTCATGACCCGGCACCGCATCTCGCCCTATTCGCTGGCCGAAGCGGGCATCCCGCTCGCGGCGCTGGGCGCGGGCGCCTTCCCACTCGCCAAGTGGCGCGAGGCGAACAAGAGCGTCCCGAAATTCGTGCAGCTCGAGCTGAGCGGGCCGGGGCTGCTGAGCTAGGGAAGGGTGCGGGGAGGCGGCGGCCGGTGCGCAAGGGGGTTCCAGACCCCCGCGAGCCCGCCGCAAGCCCCCTTCACATCCCTGCCACACCCCTTCAACACCCCGCCAGGCAGGGCGTCTGAGGGTGTTTTACGTAACGCGAACGGAGATCCGTCAGCCCCGTCCGCGGTACGAGGGCACGCCCTGATCCGGCAGCCACAGACCCTCCGGCGGCGCGCCCGATTGCCAGAACACGTCGATCGGGATACCGCCACGCGGATACCAGTAGCCGCCGATCCTGAGCCACTTCGGGCGCATCTCCTCGAACAGCCGCACGCCGATCCCGACCGTCACGTCCTCGTGGAAGCCGTTGTGATTCCTGAAGGAACCGAGGAAGAGCTTGAGGCTCTTGCTCTCGACGATGGTCTCTTGAGGCACATAGTCGATGACGAGATGCGCGAAATCGGGCTGGTTGGTGACCGGGCACAGCGAGGTGAATTCGGGCGAGACGAAGCGCACGAGGTAGGTGAGGCCCGGCCGCGGGTTGGGCACGTAGTCGAGCACCGCCTCCTCGGGGGAGGCCGGAAGCGGGGTGTCCTTGCCCAGGAACTGCGGGGTGTTGGAGGGGGGTGTGCTTTCCATGCAGCGCTGTTGCCCCGATACAACCCGCCGCGCAAGCCGCAAGCTGGACGAGCCTCCCCTTGACTCCCTATGTGAGACATCGCCGGTTCACGCACAGGCCGGCACACCACCCATCCACCAGCCGCCTCCTCGATGAACCGATCACCGGACCTGCCCTGCGCCATGACCCGCCCGCCCGTCCGCCCTGCCCTGCTCGCCCTCGCGCTCGCCTTGCCGTTGGCCGCGCCGCTCTCCGCGCAGGAGAGCCCCGGCAGCTTCAACCTGCCGCCGGCGAGCCCCACCCCTTCGCCCGCGCCCGCCGGCCCCGCCGACGAGCGCGCCGGCGTCGCCATCCCGCCGCGCGACGTGCCGACTTCGACCCCGACGTCTGTGCCGGGTGCCGCCCCCGCTCCGGCCCCCACCTTCACGGCGCAGCCCGTGCCCACCGCGCGCGTCCCTGGGCCCGCGCCCACCATCGCCCCGCGCCCGGGAGGCGTGCCCAACGCCGCTGTGCCAGCGACAGCCCCGGCGGCAGGCGCGACCCTCGCGCCCGAGGCCCCGGCGAGCGATGCCGCCGCGACCTTCGCCCTGCCGACGAGCGCTCCCGCACTGCCCGACGTCGCGCCGGACATCGTCGCTCCTGCGGCGCAGGGCAGCGGACTGCCGGACTGGTGGCCCTACGCCGCTGGCGGGCTCGGTGCGATCGTCATGCTCGGCGGCGGCATGCTTGCCTGGCGCCGCCGCAAGCCCAAGGTGCTGCGCCTCGCCGCACCTGCCGCCACTGCTGGCGATACCGACGAGGCACCGGACTTCGAGCGGCTCGACCTTACGCTCGAGATCACGAGCGCGACGCGCAGCCTGATGCGCTTCACGATGGGCTACCGGCTGACCATCGCCAACCGCTCGGGCCGCGCCGTGCAGGACGCGCGGATCGCGGTGCAGCTCGCCTGCGCGCGGGCGAGCGGGGGGAGCGGCCCCTCGGCGGGCGCGGCGCAGAGCCTCGGCGAGATTGCCCGCATCGGCCCGCACCAGGCGCAGAGCATCACCGGCGAGGTCGGCCTGTCGCTCGGCGCGATCCAGCCCTTGCGGCAGGGCGCGACGCCGCTGTTCATCCCGCTCGTCCACATCACCCTCGAGGGCGAGGGCCAGCGCGCGCTCAGCCGCACCTTCGTGGTGGGCCCGCGCAGCGCCAGCGGCCGCGTCCACCCGATCGCGCTCGACG
>JBJTSG010000177.1:0-9140 GCA_046076505.1 Erythrobacter sp.
CGATCTGCGGCGGCTCGGGCCACTGGAAGACGTCGGGCGCGCTCGGGTTCTCGACCGAGAGGTCCTTGACGTACTGGGTGATGATCCCGGCCGTCGGCAGCGTGTCCGCGCCGTTGGGACGCGGGCCTTCGCCGCTGTCCAGATCGAGGTTGGTGAGGACGCCTTCTTCTTCGGCCATGGTCGCATTCGTCTTTCAAAGTGGGTCACAGGTGGTGCGCCGGGCGCATCCTGATGTGCGCAGCGACCGTCGTGACCGCGCGCCTAGCAGGGGGCGAGGAGCGCCGCAACCGCGCCGAACGCGGCAAGGCGTGACGGATTCGATGCGCAAGCCACCCTATCGGCCGTTGGCGAATTGTAATGCGACCTTATTTAAGGCACTGTGACTCACCTTGCGAGCAGCGCGCGGTTCCCCGCGTCCTGCGCCCGCGCCTGAAGATCGGATCGGTAAAGTGCTCGAAATCGTTCTCCTCGCCATGGTGGCCGCGTTCCTCGGCCTGCGCCTCTACTCGGTGCTGGGTCGCCGCGCGGAGCATGAGGAGGAGCCGGCGGTGCAACGCTTCGAATCGGAGGACAAGCCGGCGCTCCGTCCCGCCGCCGCGCCCGTGCAGGCGCCCGCGCCGCGCCCGGCCGAGCTCGACGGGGTGATGCCCGCGGTCGAGCGTGCCTTGCGGGACATCGCCTCGGCCGATCCGCGCTTCAACCTCGCCCAGTTCCTCGACGGGGCCAAGGGCGCCTACCGGATGATCCTCGAGGCGTTCTGGAAGGGCGACCGCGAGACCCTGCGCGAGCTGTGCGATGACGATGTCTATGGCGGATTCGTCGGTGCGATCGACGCGCGCGAGGCGGCGGGCGAGACGCTCGACAACACCCTCATCCGCATCGAGGAGGTGCGCATCCACTCGGCGGTGCTCGATGGGCGCACGGCGCGCATCGCGCTGCTGTTCGTCGCCGACATCGCCGCCGTGACCCGCGACCGCGACGGCACCGTGATCGCCGGCTCGCTTGACGACGCGATCGAGAGCCGCGACGTCTGGACCTTCACCCGCAACGTCGGCGCGCGCGATCCCAACTGGACGCTCGACGAGACCGACGAAGGTTGACCCAGGGGCCGCAAGGCGCCGTCCTGTCCGGGAGCTTTTCCATGCGCGCGCTGATCGCTGTGGCTCTGCTGGCGGCGCTGTCGGCCTGCGGGCGCAGCGCGCCGCAGGGGAGCCTGCCGCCGCCCGCCGTCACCGCGCCGGGCGCGTCGGTGGCCGCCAATGCCCTCTTCGCGGGTGTTGCGCTCGGCCCGACGCTCGCGGCGCCGGCCTTGCGCGAGGATGACGCGCGCGGGGCGCTCGCTAGCTTCGTCGAATCCTGCCCCAGGCTCCTCGCCCGCGACGATGCGAGCGGCCTCACCCGGCGCGAGGACTGGCAGGGGGTGTGCGCCGCCGCGCGCAGCTGGCAGCCGGGCCGGGCGCGGGCCTTCTTCACCGAACAGTTCACGCCCGTGCAGGTCGGCGACGGCAAGGCTTTCGCCACCGGCTATTTCGAGCCCGAAATCGCCGGCAGCCGCACCCGCCGCCCGGGCTTCGCGGTGCCGGTCTATGCCATGCCCCCCGATCTCGTGCGCGGCTGGCCCGACGACGTCGCGCCCTCCGAGCGCACCGGACGCCCGCCGCTCGGCCGCTATGATGAACGGGGGCGCTTCGTGCGCTACCACGACCGGGCCGAGATCGAGGATGGCGCCTTGGCCGGCAAGGCGCAGGTGATCGCCTGGGCCGCCGATCCGGTCGAGTTCTTCTTCCTCCAGGTGCAGGGCTCCGGGCGGCTGCGCACGCCGGAGGGCGAGGTGATCCGCATCGGCTATGCCGGGCAGAACGGGCGCGAATATGTCGGGATCGGTTCGGTGATGCGCGAGCGCGGGCTGCTGGGGACCGGTTCGGGGAAGTATGCGGGCTCGATGCAGGGGATCATGGCCTATATCCGCGACAACCCTGCCGAGGGCCGCGCGCTGATGCGCGAGAACAAGAGCTGGGTGTTCTTTACCGAACTGAAGGGCGACGGGCCGCTGGGCGCCTTGGGCGTTCCGGTGCGGCGCGAGAGCTCGGTCGCGGCGGACCCGGCCTACGTGCCTCTCGGCGCGCCGGTGTGGCTCTCGCTCGATCGGCCGGAAGCGAACGGGCTGTGGATTGCGCAGGACACCGGCGGCGCGATCAAGGGCGCGAACCGCTTCGACACCTTCTGGGGCGCGGGCGAGGATGCGCGCCGCATCGCCGGCGGCATGAGCGGGCGGGGGCAGGCCTATGTCCTGCTGCCGAAGGACGCCGCCGCGCGGCTCACCCGCCGATGAGGCCGCCGCGCGGGCTGACCGCGGGCGAGCAGGCGGCCTGGGCGCACCTTGCCGCGAGCGTCAAGCCGCTGCCCGGCCAGAAACGCCCCTTGCCGCCCGCACCGCCCGCGGCGCCGAAGCCTCCCGCCCCCAAGCCCGCGCCAAGCCCTCCGCAAGCCCCGCCCAAGCCCCGCCAAGCCCCGGCCAAGCCCCGCCTAACGCTGTCACAGACCCCCCCTGTTCCGGGGATTTCCGCCAAACCGGACCCTGGTCTCGATTCGCATTGGGACCGGCGGATGAAAGCCGGGCGGCTCGAACCCGACCTGACGCTCGACCTCCACGGCCACACGCTCGACACCGCCTACGAGCGGGTGATGACCGCGCTCGACCAGGCGCGGGCGATGGGCGCGCGGGTGGTGCTGGTGGTGGCCGGGCGCGAGCGGCCGGTCGATCCCGCCGACCGCATGGCCCGGCGCGGCGCGATCCGCGCCAAGCTCCTCGACTGGCTGGCCGCGAGCCGCCACGCCGAGGCGATCACCGCCGTGCGCCGCGCCCACATCCGCCACGGCGGTGAGGGCGCGCTCTACCTCATCCTCAAGCGCCGCGGCTGACCCTGGCCTCGGCCAAAAGCGGCTTGTCCGGCCCTTGCGCCTCTGGCATCAGCCAGCCGGGCCGGCTCTGGACGGCAACGGGGATCAGCACCTTGAACGACCGTCCGCACCATTCGGAAGTCGGAGCCTCGCCGCTCCCCCGGATTTGCCACGTCTCGGCCGATTTCCCCGATCCGATCGTGCCGGACAAGACACCCGTGATCCGCAGCTTCCTCGAACTGACGCAGGGCCGCTTCGATCACCGCGTGCTCTCGATCAACAGGACCTCGCCAGCGATGCGGCATTTATTCGCGGGCCGATCAGCCCCGGCAAAGGTCGAATTCGCGCGCTTCGATTGGGGCGAATGCCTGACCTACGAGGCGCCTGCACGCGGGCTGTTCCACCGGTCAAGCCTCGAAAAGCTGGCGGACACACTTGCCGCCCGGATCGAGGAAGGGCCGCTGCCCGATCTGCTGGTTGGCCATAAGCTGACCGTCGAAGGCATTGTCGTCCACCGCATCGCCAAGCAGCTCGGCGTGCCCTATGCGCTCACGATTCAGGGCAACACCGATGCCAAGATCCTCGCGGCCCGCCCCGATCTTGCGCCGCTCTTCCGGACCATCTTCCACGGGGCGCGCAGCGTCACCGTTTTCGCGCCATGGGCGCTGTCGCGCATCGAGGCGAAGCTGGGCAAGCGCACGGGTCCGGTCGCCTTGATCCCATGCCCGACCGAGCTCGACCGCGCGCTTGCCCCCTGCACCGCAGGCAACGGCCTGCTCAGCGTCTTTCACCTGCGCGGCCATGCCAACAAGAACCTTGCCGGCATGGCCGAGGCGCTGCGGATCCTCGCTGGGCGGGGCAGCCCGCAGAGCCTCACGATCTGCGGCGGCGGCAGCGAGGCCGACGTGGCCGAAGCCCGCGCGAGCACGCGCAACGCGCCGGGGCTGGTCTTTGAAGGCCCCCTTGCCCGGGATGAGGTGGCGGCGCGGATGAATGCCGCAACCGCTTTCGTTCTGCCCTCGCTGCGCGAGAGTTTCGGGCTGGTGTTCATCGAGGCACTGTTTGCGGGGCTGCCGATCATCTACCCGCAAGGGATCGCGGTGTCGGGCTGGTTCGACGACTGTCCCTTCGCGATCCCCGTGCCCGCGCGCGACCCGGCGGCGCTGGCCGAAGCGATGGCGCACGCGGCCCGCTCCGAAGAGCGGCTCAAGCAGGCGCTTGCCCGCTGGCAGGCTTCGGGCGCGGCGGATCGGTTCCGGCGCACGGCGATCGCATCGGCCTATGGCGATGCGCTTGCGGCGGCTTTGGCGGGAGCGGCGGCGTGATGACTGACACGGCGCCTGCGATCAGCATCCTGATCGTCGCCTACAATTCGCGCGATTTCATCTGCGATTGCATCGGGTCGGTGATCGCCCATACGGCGCCGGGCAGTTACGAGATCCTGCTCGTCGACAACGGCACTGACGCAACGGCAGACCTTGTCGCGGCGACCTTCCCCTCAGTGCGGATCATCCCCGGACAGGGCAACATCGGTTTCGGGCGGGGCAACAACCTGCTCGCCGAGCATGCGCGCGGGGACTACCTGTTGCTGCTCAATCCCGATACCCGCCTCGAGGATCCCGCCATCGACCGCCTGCTCGCCTTTGCCCGCGCTCAGCCCGGCGCTGCCTGGGGCGGACTGACCAAGAACCCCGACGGAGAGCTCCACGGCAACTTCCTGCCTATCCCGACGCTCGGGACGATCCTGCGCGAAGTGGCCGGGATGGGCGGCGCGCTCCATCACGATGCGCTGGCCAGACAGCTCGGCGACGGGCCGCGGCGGATCGAGGTGCTCACCGGCGGTTACATGATGGTGAGCCGTGAAGCCTGGCAGGCGCTGGGCGGCTTCGATGAGTCCTTCCTTCTCTATTCGGAAGAGGTCGATCTGTTCACGCGCCTGAAGAAACTGGGTGGCGCGGTGTGGCTGTGCCCCGACAGCCAGGTCATTCACGACGTCGGCAGCGGGGACCTGTTCTCGCCGATCCGCCTCGTGTTCGCCTACACCGGGCGGATGCACTATGCGCGGCGCCACTGGCGGGGCCTGACGGTGCCGCTGATCGGCGTCGGCTACTGGCTTTCCGCGCTGCGCCGGTGGCTCACCAGCATGGCGCTCGGCCCGGTCTCCGCGACCCACCGCGCGAGACGGCGGGCGTTCACGCCGATCATCCTGCGTCCCTGGGTGTGGTGGCGTGGTTACGACGGTCGCACGTCCCTGGAATGAACGCGCCGGCGGCCGGCTACTTCCAGCACAGGTGCAGCAGCTCGAAGGGATCGAGCCGCCACCCGGTCGCCTCGCGCGGGGTTTGGGCGAAGGCGTCGTAGCGCTCGACCCTGAAGCCCGCGGCCTCGAGCGCCGCCAGGTAGGAGGGGGCCGTGAACAGCCGCAGGTGATCGTGCTGCCCGACCCGGGCGATCCGTTCCTCGGCGCTCGACTCCGGCGCAAGCTCGATCGGCGCATCGAGCTTGAGGGCGATCGGCACCTGCAGGATCGCGACCCCGCCCGGACGCAGCACACGGCGGATCTGCGATAGCGCGAGCGCCACGTCGGGCACGTGTTCAAGCACGTGATTGCAGATCAGCAGGTCTACGCTCTCGTCGGCCATCGGCAGCGCCGAGAGATCGGCCGCGGCGACATGATCGAGGTGACGATAGCGCGAGGGCTCGAAGTCGTAGGCGGTGTAACGGCGCGGGGCGGCGGCGCTGATCCGGCGGGAGAGGCCCTTTTCCGGGGCGAAATGGGCGACCACGATGTCGTCGGCGAAGCGGAAGCCGGCGCCCGCTTGCGATAGCCAGAACCAGACAAGCCGCTCGCGTGCGCTTGAGTGGCATACGGGGCACGCATCGGCATAGCGCCTGAGCCCGCCGACCACTTGCGCCTTCTCCAGGATTTCGAAACCGTATCAGGTGTCGATGAAGCTGCGCACCGGGCTTTCGCACACGTGGCAGCGGTTGAGGCCCATGTGGATGATCTTCCGCCCCCCTCGATTACGGGATAGGGGATCATGCGCCCGATTTTCTTCTTCGAAATCATGTCGCGGGACGCGGCCTTTTCGAGGTGATGGAGAAGACGAGACGTTTGCCGGGCGCGGAGGTGATGGCCGCGCGATGCGACCATGACGACGCGCCGCTGCCCCCTTGCAAGCGCGCCCAGTTAGCAGCCCTGCGCCGCGGGTGGCAAGCCGCGCTCTCCCTTGGCCGGCAGGTCTTCCGCGGGTGCTGCATGGCTAGCAACCTAGGTGAGGGCGGATTGCCGTCACCCTGTCACCTCTGGGCGGGCCTGGCACGCCCGCCTCTCGCTCCTCTCGGAGCGTCGCGGCGGACGTGTCCCCCCTCGGCAAGGAGAACAGGAATGAACCTCATCTTGATCATCATCGTCGGCGGCATTCTCGGCTGGCTCGCCAGCAAGGTGATGCGCACCGATGCCCAGCAGGGCATTTTCCTCAACATCGTGGTCGGGGTCGTCGGCGCGCTCGTCGCCGGCTTCCTCATCAATCCGCTGATCGGTGGCGGCACGATCACTCAGGGCGACTTCTCGATCAGCGCGCTGATCGTCTCGTTCCTCGGCGCGCTGGTGCTGCTCGCGATCGTCAACATGTTCCGTCGCGGCGCGGTGCGCTAATGCGGAAGTCGGCACGGATGACGCAGCGTCTGGCCATGGTTGCGGCGGGGAGTGCGGCTCTCGCACTCGCCGCCTGCAACTCGGCCGAGGACAAGCGCGAAGACCAGGTCGAGGCCCAGGCCGACGCCGTCCGCGAGAACGGCGAAGCCAAGGCAGACCAGCTCGAAGAGCAAGCCGACCAGGTGGACGGCTCGGCCGAGGAAAAGATGGAAGCGCAGGCGAACACGGTGCGCGACCAGGCCGAGCAGAGGGCGGACCAGATCGAGGCCAAGGCGGAAAGCACGCCGCAGTAAGCCTCACGAACTACAGGGGGCATGGGCGGTGAGGCACACAACCTGTGTCCCCTGTATGCGGGCTCGTCTCTTGCAGAGGCGGGCCCGCATCACGTTGAAGGGTCAGGTGACCGCAGGCTCTCCGTCGATGATCGCGCGGATCGCTGCCCGGCCGCGGTTGACGCGGCTCTTGACCGTGCCGAGCTTGCAGTCGGCGGCCAGCGCCGCCTCTTCGTAGGTCATCCCGGCGCCGGCGATCATCAGCAGCATCTCGCGCTGCCCGCGCGGCAGCTGGCTCAGCGCGCCCTCGATGTCCTCGAGGTGGATGCGCGCCTCCTGCTCGGGCTCCTGGACGAGCAGGCGCTCGGCCGCCTCGGGTTCCCAGGTGACGAGCCGGTTGCGCTTCCTCACCGCGTTGTAGAACTGGTTGCGCAGGATCGTGAACAGCCAGGGACGGAACTTGCTCCCCGGCAGGAAAGTATGGCGCGACGACCAGGCGCGGACCATCGTCTCCTGCACCAGGTCCTCCGCCATGTCGCTCTGGCGGCACAGCGAGCGCGCGAAGCTGCGCAGCGCCGGGATCGAGGCGGTCATCTCCTCGGAGAAGTGGGAGACGTTGGCCTCGCAGGTGTGGCTGGAAACTGGCATGGATGAAGCACCTTCTTGCATCGTGATCCTCCCACCCGCCTTGTCGGCGAGGGGCCCGGGGGCTTCCTTAAACTCGGCAAGGATTTGTCCGCCGCGCGCCGGCGAACCCGCCAAAGCGGGTCAATGGCCTATGTGAATTCTCCCCTCCGGACCCAGGCTTAGGCTGGCGGCGACCCCGACCGACGGGGACGCTGACCTGAAAGGACAAAGGATGCGCAATGCAGCACTACTGATCGCGGCGAGCCTGCTGGCGACCGCCTGCGGCAACCGCCAGGCCGAGAACGAGCCCGAACGCGCCGATGCCGGAACCGCGATCGCCCAGCCCGATGCCGGCGGCGCCTTCGCGGTCCAGGCACCGAGCGCACAGGACTTCGCTCAGCGCGCGGCGATGTCGGACATGTTCGAGATCCAGTCGTCGAACATCGCGCTCAAGAAGGTGAAGCCGGGCGGCGTGCGCGATTTCGCGCAGATGATGATTGCCGATCATACCAAGTCCTCCGAAGCGATGAAGCAGGCGATCGCGGCCTCGGGCCAGACCCTCGCGATGCCGGCCAGCCTCGATGCGACCCGTCAGTCCCAGATCGCGGTGCTGAATCGCCTCGAGGGGCAGGACTTCGAGCGCGAATATCTGAACCAGCAGATGGCGGCGCACCGCGAGGCGCTCGCCCTCCTCAAATCCTATGCGGGCAGCGGCGATACGGCTGAGCTGCGCCAGTTCGCACAGAGCACCATTCCGGCGGTGCAGAAGCACCACGACTGGCTGGAGACCAACGCTCCCGGAGCCTCGCCGGCCCGTGCGACCCCCAGCGCGACCGGCGGCACCCCCGGCGCGGCGACCTCGGGTGAGAGAATGACGGGCCAGACGGCGACCGGTTCGACGCCTAGGCGCCGTTGATGCGGCCCGAGAGCGCGTCGAGCGTGTCGCGGATCTGGCGGCAGCCCGGCGCATCCTCGCGTGCGGGCGGGGCATCGGGGCGCTTTCGCATTGGGCGCGGGGCGACGCGGCGGCGGAGCCGGGCGGGAAGGGGCAGAATCTACGGCAAGTGGCAAGAGGCCGGCCGGGTTCGATTGCGGTGCTCTTGCGCGTCGGCGACGCAGCAGAAAAGCGCCTATATGATGAAAGCTTCGGCCTCGCCTGCGACGAGGGCACGCAGCTGTTCGAGCACCGCGTCGGGCGACGCGAGCGTGCCATCGGCGTGCTCCGCGATGCGCGGACCCACGGCGAGGCCGCGCCCACCGAGTTCGCCTGTCGCGGCGATCGCGGGGATGTCGATAAGGTCGCCGCCGACGTAGAGCGGCTCGGTGCCGGCGCAGCTCGCAGACCATGCCGCCGGGCTGGACGAGGAGATCGTGCTCGGCCACCGCCTCCTGCTCCCAGACGCGTACCGCCTCGCGCTTGTCGGGGGCAAGGCGGTATTGGATGCCGATCCCTTAGGTCTTCACCTCGACCACGATGCCGCTCATCGGGGGAAACCTCTGCTGGATGTCCGCGACCATACTCCGGAAGATGTTCGCGGGCGGCGGCGCGTGGCGGTGACCGTCGTGGCGCAGTTCCTGCCCGTGGCTGGCCGCGACCGTGACGGGCCACAGGCTCCGCCCCCATAGCGCATCGAGCTGCTCGAGCGAGCGCCCGCTGACGATCGCCAGCCGCCCCTCCAGAT
>JBJTSG010000178.1:0-11270 GCA_046076505.1 Erythrobacter sp.
CGTCACCGGCCACAGGCACCGTCCGCAGATCGCATCGAGCTGATCGAGCGAGAGCCCGCTGACGAGCGCGACGCGGCGCGTCAGCCGCTTCGCGACCGCCGCCATCAGCGCGCGCAGGGTGTCGGGCACGGCGACCGCGTCGGGCGTTGGGGCGATCGGCACCAGCGTCCCGTCGAAGTCGAGCAGAAGGGACTGGGCGGGGTTCATCCCGCAGCCTCCGGTTCGCCCGCGAGCTCCTCCTCGGGTTCGGCGACATCGGCACGGATGCGCGACAGGGCGGCGCCCGAGGTGAGGCCGTGGACCGCCGCGGACATGGCGATCGTCACCAGCACGATGGGCCACAGCTCGCCCACCATCGGCATCGCGGCGGCGCTTCCGGCTGCGAAGGCGAGGTAGTAGATGCTGCCGATCCCGCGCACTCCGAAGGCGGCGGCGACGAGCCGCTCGCGCGGGTCGAGGTTGGTGCCGGCGAGCGCGGCCCAGCCGATCAGCGGGCGCACGACAAAGATGAGGCTCGCGGCGATGCCGACATGGGTCCAGTCGATGAGGTGCAGATAGGTTCCGAGCGCTGCCCCCGTCATCAGCAGCAGCACCGCGGTCAGCGCGTGCTCGATCGCGAGGTTGAAGAGGTGCAGGTCGCTGTGGAAGCTGTGCTCGGCCTCGGCGCGGCGGAACACGAGGCCCGACACGAAACAGGCGATGAAGCCGTAGCCATGCGCGAACTCGGTCGCGCCGTAGGAGACAAACACCCCCGCAAGCGCCAGCACGCCCGAGCCGGTCTGGGCGAGCACGTTTCTGGCGGGCCAGCGGAACACGATCTGCCCGAGCAGCCAGCCTACGACGGCGCCGGCGGTCGCCCCGACGACGATGCGGTAGGCGAGGTCGTAGGCGGCCCATTCCAGCGCCTCGGTGAAGGTGAGGCCGGCGATCGCGGCGATGGCGAGGTAGACGAAGGGGAAGGCGAGCCCGTCGTTGAGGCCGGCTTCCGCGGTGAGGGCGAAGCGCACCGGGTGCTCGCCGCCCTCGGTGGGCGGCCCGACCTGCACGTCGCCAGCGAGCACCGGGTCGGTCGGAGCGAGCACGGCGCCCAGCAGGATTGCGGCCGCGATCGGCAGTCCCGCGGCAAGCCCGATCAGCAGCATCGCCCCGATCGTCAGCGGCATGGCGACGATCAGCAGCCGTGCGGTCGCCTTCCAGCGTGAGTAGGGGCGCACCGCGTCAAGGCGCATGCCGGTCGCGAAGAGCGCGACGATCACCGCCATCTCGCTGAGGATCTCCCACCATTCCGGGGCGGCGACAGGGTCGAACAGCGGGGGCGCCTCGGGGGTGAGCAGAGCGACCACCGCACCAGCCAGGATTAGCAGCGAGGAGGAGGCCGGCTCACGTCCGGACACGAAGCGCGGCAGCCAGAAAGCGATGACGATGGCCAGTCCCGCAAGGAGCAGGAATTCGTGGTAATTCATTGGCCTTTCCGCAGCCCCCCGGGGGTGGACATCGGGCATGGCAGGCGCTCCGTCGGGGAGCTCTAACGGGGATTAGGAACTCACGAAAAGGCTCCCTCGCGGTCGTCGCTTATGGTTGCGCGAGACGACCCCCGCAAAGGAGCATCCCTATGTCTTTCCTCGACCGAATCGCCTCTGCCGTTGCACCGGCCGCGACCGACAACCAGCGGATGGAAGCCCGCCGCCAGCTCGAAGAACTCGCCATCAGTGAACCTTTCGCCCAGGATATCCTCGACCAGCATCGGCAGATCGAGGCGCTCTTCGAGGAAGCGCGCGCAGACAGCGGCGAAAGCGCGCTGGCGATCGTGGAGGAGCTCGCGATCCTGCTCAACGCCCACTCGATGGCCGAGGAAGCGGTGATCTATCCCGAGATTTCCGACCATTCGAGCAAGGCGCACGCCGGCATGGCTTATGAACAGCACGCCATGACGAAGGTGCAACTCGCCGCGCTGCAGAAGCTCGCGCCGGGCACGCATGAGTGGCACGAGAAGCTCGATCACATCGAGAGCGCCGTGCAGCAGCACGTCTACCAGGAAGAGAGCAGCTGGCTCCCCGACGTGATCCGCTACGCCCCGACGGAGGAGCGGCAGCGCATGAGCATGGAGTTCCGCGACTATTTCGAGCGCGTCGACCGCGGCTGAACCGGTCGCGCGCCGCAAGGCATCAGGCCCGCCTCGGCTTCCTCAACACGGGGAGCCGAGGCGGGCCTTTCAATGCCCGGCGGGGGCGTGCCTCAAACCCTGCCGCACATAAAAAGACCCCCGCCCATCGCTGGGCGGGGGAGTTGTCTTGGGGCAAATGATCAGGCGAAATGGAAACCTAGGCGACCTGATCATCCAATGCCGGAGAGATCGGGAACCCTCGGGCGCCATTTTCTCTGCCTGCCCGATACCAGGCACGCTCTAACCTGTGTTGGCATCCCTTCGCGACGAACGGTTTTTCTTTTGATTGGTGATGTTGGCGCCCAAAAGCGCCCCGGACCGCGGGGTCCGGGGCGCGAGGGGAGAAACGGCGACCAACGGGGGCGGGTCGGCCGCCGAACCGATCAGTTCGAGGTCGAGCCCGACTTCCCCGCCCCCTGTGAGGCCGTGCTGCCCGAACCCGTGGTGGTGCCGCTCGAACCCGGGGCGCTGCTGGCCGAGCCGCTGGAACCCTCGCCACCGCGCTGCTTGCGCCATTCCTCGAACTTGCTGTTGAACTCGTCCTGCTGGGTCTGACGGAACTCGTGGTAATCGTTGTCGAACTGTTCAATCTGCTTCTGGCGCCACTGGCTGTAGCTGTGGTCGTGGTGATGGCCCTGCTGGTTCTGGCTGTGATCGCGGCCCTGGTTGCCGTAGCCGCCCGCACCGTCCGAGGAACCCTGCCCGTACGACCCTTGGCCGAACGAACCCTGGCCGCCTTGCCCGTAGCTGCCCTGGCCGCCGCCCATGCCGCCGAAGTGGCTCTGACCGGGGAAGCCGCTGCCGCCGCCGAAGTTGGTCTGGCCGCCATAGCCCTGGTTCTCCCAGCCGCCGCCCTGGCCCATGGCCTGTTGACCCTGACGGTTCTGGCCCTGCTGATTGCGAAGGTAGCTGTCGTTGTCGCCTTGCTGGCCCTGACCCCAGCTGCGTCCGCCTTGCGAACTGCCGCCTCCGCTGCTGTGGGTCTGGTCGCCCTGACGCTCGCGATCCGAATTGCGATCTTGTGCCATTTCAATGTCCTTTCCGGTCTGCGTGCCCGCACTTGCAACCTGCAGGAGCGGGCCCGGGGGAAAGCTGTCACCGGGGTGTGGCGCACCCCCTATCCTGCATTACCGACGCGGGCCGCCTCACCGTCGCAGGAGCCCTGCTCATCGTGGTCATCGCTTCGTCTGATAAATCACACCTCGCGTCGTAAACCCCTGTCGATTCGGCCGGAATTTCGAAAGCTTCCGAATCGCGGGGGCGCGCATTCAGCACGATGCGGCGAGCGGTATCTGCGTTAAGTTGCAGGAACGTGATTTGCATGGCATCGTTCATTCAACGGATCGGCCGGCTGACAATCGACCGCTCGCATAGCTTTTGAGTGAGAGAGTCATAGGCCAATAGGGGACATTGGGATCCCGTATCCAGAAAAGGAGCACGCAAGTGTCCAACGCCTTTCTGCTGAGACTGATGCATGCTGCCCATTTGAACGAGCAGAAAATCGAAGCCGTCGAGGAGCTGTGCCGCCAGCCCCGTGACATCGGCGCGAAGAAGTACCTTTCGCGCGACGGCGACGAGATGGTCTCCTTCCCCGTGATCCTGAGCGGCTGGGCTGCGCGCTACCAGATCCTGCGCAACGGTGCCCGCCAGATCACCCGCCTGCTGCTGCCGGGCGATGCCTTCTACTTCGATTGCTCGCCGGACGGTATCGCGATCGAGGAAGTCATCACCCTCAGCCCCTGCAAGATCGTCAACATCCTGCATTCGGACATGCGCCGCGTGATCGACCGCTTCCCGGCGGTCGGCGAAGCGATGCGCGGCTATGGTTGCATGGAAAACGCGGTACTGTCCTCGTGGGTGGTCAATGTCGGCCGCCGCGACGCGCTCGAGCGGATGGCGCACCTCATCTGCGAGAGCCACTACCGCCTGTCGTTGGTCGATCCCAACCTCGGCAACCAGATCTACTTCCCGCTCACGCAGGACGATCTCGCCGATGTGCTGGGGCTCACCCCGGTGCACATCAACCGCAAGCTCCAGCAGCTGCGGCAGGAGGATCTGATCACGCTGCGCTCCAAGCAGCTGACGATCCTCGACCTTCGGACCCTGCAGCAGATCGCCGGGTTCGACAGCGCCTATCTTGCACCGCGCACCCAGATCGAGCTGGAGCGCGAGCAGCTGCGGGTCGCCGCGGCTTAACGACCCTTCGTGACGATCAGGACTGGCCGACCAGCTCGGCCAGTCCTGCCACGATCTTCGCCCGATCGGCAGGCTTGCTGATATAGGCGCTCCCCGACAGGTCCTCGGGCAGCATTCCGGCATCATAGCCGGTCAGGAACAGGAACGGGATCTCGGCACGGCGCAGCTCCCGCGCGAAGTCGAACGACATGCCGCAGCCGAGGTTGATGTCGATCAGTACGGCGTCGATCGGTCCCTTGGCCAGATGCGGCTCGAGGTCAGGCACCGTCGCCGTCACCGCCACCACCGTCGCGCCCGCGTCTTCCAGCGTGTCCTTGCCGTCGTGCGCCTGGTAGTAGTCATCCTCGAGAATGATGATGCGGCGGCCGGAGAGCGGGCGGTCGGTCATGGTCGTGGGGGTCCTCACGAGCGGGTATCGAGGATGCTGCCGGTATCCGACAGGGGAAATTCGAGCTCGGCGAGCATGCCGGTGTCGTGCACGCTGAAGCGGCCGACACCTTCGAGCTCGTAGGGCACCCGCTCCTCGATGAGCCGGCGGCCGAAGCCCTTGCGGTTGTTCTTCGCCTTGCCGCGCGGCGCGGTTTCCTGCCAGCGCAGGCTCACCCAGGTGCGGCTGTCCCGCTCCTCGGTCGACCACACGATGCGGATGTAGCCGGCGTCGCCGAGCGCACCGTATTTGACCGAATTGGTGGCAAGCTCGTGGATCGCGAGGGTGACGATCTCCGCCGCGTGCGGGGAGAGAGCGACCTCGGGACCGTCGACATGCGCCATCTCCGGCTGCACCGCGTGAACCACCAGCTCCTCGCGGACGAGCTCCGAGAGATCGACGCTGCGGCCGGGCGAGCGGGTGAGGGTGCTCTGGGTCCTGCCCATCGCCTGCAGGCGGCCGATCAGGTGATCGACGTAGTCGTCGACGTTGCGGTGCGAGGGCGCCGAGAGGCGGGCGACCGAGCGCACCATGCCGATCAGGTTCCTGACCCGGTGCTGGAGCTCGGCCACCAGCAGGCGCTGCCATTCCTCCTCGCGGCGGCGCTGGGTGATGTCGATCATCGCCCCCAGCATCCGCACCGGCTTGCCCTGATCGTCATACAGGAAGCGCCCCCGCGAGCTGACCCAGCGCACCTCGCCGCCGGGCTGCACGATCCGGTATTCGTTGATGTAGTCCTCGCGGCTTCTCATCGCCTGCTCGACCTTGCGGTCGCACTCGGCCCGGTCGTCGGGGTGCACCTGCTCGGCCCACAGATCGAAAGATGGGGTGACCTCGCCAACCCCGTAGCCCTGTATGCGGAAGTGTTCGTCCGACCAGACGATCTCGCCGGTCTCGACGTTCCAGTCCCACATCGCGACCTTCCCGGCCTTGCTCGCGACGACCAGTTTCTGCGCGCCCTCGGCGAGCTGCTGCTCGGCCTGATGCTGCGCGGTGATGTCGGTTGCCATGCCGAACCACTCGGTGATCTCGCCGCCTTCATCCAGCACCGGCACCGCGCGCGCGGACAGCCGCACCACCGCGCCATCGGGGATGACCACCCGGCATTCGACATGGAACGACGCGCGCCGGGCGATCGCTTCGTCGATCGCCCCGCGAACCATCGCCCTGTCGCTGTCGAGCACGAAGCGTTCGACCCAGTCCTGGTCGCGCTCACCGGCCGCGCCGAACAGGTCCGTGCCGCCCACCCGGTCAACCGCGGTTCCCGCCGGATTCATGCGGAAGACGAGGTCGGAACTCGCATCGATCAGCGACTTGAGTCGCTTCTCGCTGGCGCGCAGCGCGATCTCCATCAGCTTGCGCTGCGAGACATCCTCGAACAGGATGCCTACCCGGTAGGGTGCCGCCTCGCCGATCGGGAAGGCGAACACGTCGAACCAGCGACCCATCGCGGGCGAGGCACTCTCGAAGCGTTCGGCGATGCCGCTGCGGGCGATCCGTCCGTAGGTCTCGGGCCAGAAGTCCTCGATATCGGGCTGGAGGGTGCGCATGTTCCGGCCGACCGGATCAACCAGTCCGGTCTGCGCGACGAAGGCCTCGTTCGCTTCGAGAAAACGGTAGTCCGTCCCGGTGCCCTGCGCATCGAAGACAACCTCGATGATGCAGAAACCCTCGTCGATCGCATCGAAGAGCTGCTTGTAGCGCGCATCAGCCTCGCGGCGCTTGGCGCGGGCCCGGTGTTCGCTCGAGACGTCACGAATGATCGCCATGACCGCTTGGCGCGTGCCGAAGGAAATCGCGGTGAGGGTCGTCTCGTAGACTTTATCGTCCTGCGAGCCGGGCCGCAGCACCGTCACCGGAGCGCCGCTGTCGAGCGCCTGCTGGAACTCCTCCATCCACGCCGCAGCCATCTTCGGCCAGCGTCCCTTGAGCGTTTGCCCCTCGACATCGCGCAGGTTCAGAAGTTCGCCGATCCGCTCGTTCGCGGCAAGGTAGCGCCAGTCGCTGATCGTGCTGTCCTTGTCCGAGATCGGCTCGAGAATGCACGCAGCCTCGGGAAGGGCCCGGAACGCGGCGACGAACAGCGTGTCGTGAGGTTCGTAGGGACTGTCCGCCATGCGCTCGTTTTTCCGGTCCTGTTCGGATAGGCCATCGCACCCGGTTTCTGGCTAACATAAGTTGTCGTTTCGCCAAGTCCAACCGCGCTCTGATACAAGATAGAGAACACGGGGCGGGGCAGTGGAAGAGATGTCCGCGTAAGGCCCGTGCCGCACGCGCGCCTCCCCAGCCAAGGACCCGATCCCATGCGCCTGATCCTCACCCTCTTCGCCTTCGGTGCCGCTACCTATGTGCTGTCCCAGCGCAAGCGGAACGCCGCGACTGCGCCGCGCGCGGCCTTTGCCCCCGGCCAGCCTGGCGATGGCCACAATCCGGTGCGGGACGCCGGACCCGAGGCGATGCGCGACGGACAGCGCCGCTCCTGGACGTCCGTCGACGAAGCGAGCGATCAGAGCTTCCCGGCCAGCGATCCGCCCGCCACCTACTGACATCCATCGCGAAATCCGGGCGGCATCGTGCCGCCTGACGCGAGCGGCGGTGGATCCCGCACTAAGGCAGTAAAGTGCGTTAATGTGCCTATGGCGGGCATGGCGTTCTCTGCCGGAAAGTCCCGGTTCGGGGATGCCACGAGTGACGAGGATGACGACACTGACCGCCGCCGGAATCGAGCCCCTGTTCCGCTTGCTCGCCCATTACATGCCGCTGCAGGAGGACGACCGTGCCGCGCTGCTGGCGCTGGAGACGGGTCCGCTGATGATCAACGAGGCGCGCAGCGACATCGCGCGCGAGGGCGAGAACCCGAGCGTCGTCCGCCTGCTCGTTTCGGGCTGGGCGTGCCGCTACAAGGACCTGCCTGACGGCCGGCGCCAGATCGTCGGCTTCTTCCTGCCAGGCGATTTCTGCGACCTCAACATCTACATCCTGAAGGAGCTCGACCACTCGATCGGCGCGCTCACCGCAGTGCGCTACTACGAGATCCAGCCGCAGCAGTTCCAGGAAGTGATCGAGAGCCGCCCGCAGCTCCTGAAGGCGCTGCTCTGGCACGAGATGGTGACGAGCGGCATCCAGCGCGAATGGCTGTTGTCGATCGGGCAGCGCTCGCCGCTGGAGTGGCTCGCGCACCTCTTCGTGGAGCTCTACTACCGGCTCCAGGCGGTGGGACTGGCGACCGGACTGAGCTTCGACTTCCCGATCACCCAGAACCACCTCGCCGAGGCCAACGGCCTCAGCCTCGTGCACCTCAATCGGACGCTTCAGGAGATGCGCCGCGAGGGGCTGATCGAGCTGTTCGACAAGCAGCTCAAGATCGTCGATCTCGACCGGCTGAAGCGGGTGGCGATGTTCAACACCAACTACCTGCACTTCAACCGCAAATAGCCTCACAGGTCGGGGAGAGTCTGGGCGGCGAAGCCCCAGCCCTTGAGCGCCTTTGTTGCGGCGCGCTCTGCCGGCGCCTCCAATCCCGAAGAGGACGAGGGGCCGGGCGCTCCCTTCGTCGCGGCCGCCGTCCCGGGCCACACGACGGTGACCCGCATCGACTACGGCGATCGGGAGCGGCGGGATGTGCGCAATCTGGTCAGCCTCGCGGCGCTGCAGATCAGGCTGCGGGCCCTCGACTAGCAGCCGGAGCCTGACAACCTTAAGGCGCAGGACTGATGGCGAGGCCCGAGTCCAGCGTGCCGCCACCACGCTCGGCGCCCATCAGCGCGATAACCGCCTGGGGGTCGTTCCCGCAGCCGACCGCGAGGCCCTCGAAGTCTCGGATCGTGAGCCGTTCCCCGAGCGACCGGCGATCGAAGCCCCGCCAGCCGATCAGCGCCGGGAACTCGGCGCAGATGCCTTGCGCCTCGCGCAAGGCGGTGAGGAGGCGGTGCGGATGGGGGTGGCGCCAGCGCATCATGCGACACCGCGGCGGCGGGCTCCATCATTCCGCCGCCACCGCCTTCGGCCCGGCCAGGGCCTCCTCGCGCCAGCGCGCGTCGAGCCGTCGCCACGTGGCGAGCGCCTGGCCGACGATCTGGTCCATGTTGTAGTAGCGGTAGGTCGCGAGCCGCCCGACGAAGGTCACGCCTTGCTGCGCCCGGGCGAGCGCGTCGTAGCGCTTGTACATCGCCTGCGCCTCGTCGTTAGGGATCGGGTAGTAGGGATCGCCCTTGTCCGCCGGGAACTCGCGGGTGATGCTGGTGACGGGCGCGCGCTGCCCGGTGAGGTGCTTGTACTCGGTGATGCGGGTGTAGGGCACCGCATAGTCCGGGTAGTTCACCACCGCGACGGGCTGCGCCTGCTCGACTGGCAGCGTCTGGTGCTCGAAGCGCAGCGAGCGATAGGGCAGCTTGCCGAGGCTGTGGCCGAAATATTCGTCGATCGGCCCTGTCCACACGAGGTGGTCCCAGGTGATGTCGGCAGGCAGCTCGTCAAAGCCAATCCCGGTCATCACGGTGATGCGCGGCTCATCGAGCATCGCGGCGAACATCGCGGTGAAGCCCTGCGCGGGCATGCACTGGAAGGTGTCGGTGAAGTAGCGATCGTCGGTGTTGGTGCGCGCCGGAACGCGCGCGGCGACCGACTTGTCGAGCTCGCTCGGGTCCTTCGCCCACTGCTTGCGGGTGTAGCCTTCGAAGAACTTCTCGTAGAGGTCCGTGCCGACCTGCGCGACGACCTGGTCGCGCGAGGTCCTGATCTCGGGCAGATCGACCGCGACTGACCTGAGGTAGGCCTCGGCCTCCTCCTCGGTCTCGAGGTCGAGAGCGTAGAGCGCATTCAGCGTCGTGCGGTTGATCGGCATCGGGACAAGCTGCCCGTCGACCTCGGCGAGCACGCGGTGCTCGTAGGGCCGCCAGCGGGTGAAGCGCGACAGGTAGTCGAGGATGTCGCGGCTGTTGGTGTGGAAGATGTGCGGCCCGTACTTGTGGACGAGGATGCCCGCCTCGTCGGCATGGTCGAAGGCGTTGCCGGCGATGTGCGGGCGCTTGTCGATGACCAGCACCGAGCGGCCCGAGCCGGCGGCGAGGCGCTCGGCCATGACCGAGCCGGCAAAGCCCGCGCCGACAACCAGCACGTCGTAGTGGCGACCGCGCCCGCGGGCGGCGGTGCCGGGCGGCGCAGCGGCACGGCGGGCGGCAAAGGCCTGGTCGAGCTCGCGCGCGATCTTCGCGGCGATCCCGTCCCAGCTCTGGTCGGCAAGGCAGTCGCGCGCCTCGCTGCGCCAGTGGGCGCGGGTCGCATCGGGTGCGGCGAGGTAGGCCTCGCACGCCGCGACGAAGCCGGCGGCATCCCTGGCGATCGTCACGCTCTCGAATTCGCCGTAGCCCGAGACGACGTCGCGGATCGGGGTCGAGACCACCGGCAGGCCGCTTGCCATGTATTCGGGGGTCTTGGTCGGGCTGATGAACTCGGTCGAGGTGTTGATCGCGAAAGGCATCAGCGCGACGTCCCAGCCGGCGGCATAGGCCGGAAGCTCCGCATAGTCCTTGCGCCCCAGCCAGTGGAGGTTGGGCGCCTGGGGGAGGTCCTCGGGCGCGATCTTGACCACCGGGCCGAGCATCACGATCGACCAGTCGGGCCGCGCCGCGGCCAGCGCAGCGACCAGCGCAAGGTCCATCCGTTCGTCGATCACCCCGTAGAAGCCGAAGCGGGGCGGGGGAGCGCAGCGTGGTCGGCGGGCGTGGGAAGGCCCCCCGCGCCGCGCGCGAAGTGGGCGACGTCGACGCCCGAGGGCACGCAGTGAATGTTGTGGTGCCGCTTGGCGCGCGCCTTGTAGAGGCTCCGCCCGCCGCACAGCACCACGTCCGCGCGCGCCAACAGCGCCGCCTCGCGCCGTTCGATGTCGTGGGGCGCAAAGGCGAAATTGGCGAGCTCGTCCATGTTGTCGTAGACGACGAGGTCGGGCGTGATGCCGGCGCTGAAGGCGAGCATTATCGGCGTGTAGTACCAGAATACCAGTTGGCGGGTCTCGCCGGCGAGCGTGTCCTCGAGGAGCTTGGCCAGCGCCGCATCGGCCGCGGCCTTGTCGAGGCCTTCGGGCAGCACCGGCTCGATCCGGGCGAGGCCGTCCTGCAGCAGCGTCCATTCGATCCGCGGGGCCGGGGCGCCCGCCTCGAAGCGCGGTTCCTCCCAGTACATCACGTCGTACTGGCCGAGCAGGCGGGTGAGGATGTGCTGCGGCCTCTGGAACACGAGGTTCCAGCGCAGGTGCGAGAAGCAGACGATCACCGGACGCCGGATGGGGTTGGCCGAGGGGCGTGTCTCAGTCGGGCGGTGCATGGTGTCGGGGCCTTTTCGGATCGGGTGACCGCCTGCCCGGGACTGGCAGGCGGCGTCGCGCATGGGCGATGCCCTGCGCTTATCGCGATCCGCCGAGAAGCTGTCTTACATAGGTGAATCATGGATGAGCACGCACAAAAGCGCGGCGTTTGGAACCCATGT
>JBJTSG010000179.1:0-6491 GCA_046076505.1 Erythrobacter sp.
CCCTCGGCAATCGCGGTCTTGCCCACCCCCGGATCGCCGACATAGAGCGGATTGTTCTTCGAGCGGCGGCAGAGGATCTGGATGGTCCGGTCGACCTCCGGCCCGCGGCCGATCAGCGGGTCGATCTTGCCGCCTTCCGCCTTGGCGTTGAGGTTGACGGTGAACTGGTCGAGTGCGGTTTCCTTCTTGTTGCCGCCGTTCTCCTTGCTGTTCTGGGCGGTCTCATCCTGCTTGTCGGTGCCCTGCGGGGTCTTGCTCTCGATCTGGCGGCCGCCCTTGCCGATGCCGTGGCTGATGTAGCTCACCGCATCCAGCCGGCTCATGTCCTGCTGCTGGAGGAAATAGACGGCATAGGAATCGCGCTCGGAGAACAGCGCGACCAGCACGTTGGCGCCTGTGACGGTGTCTTTCCCTGAGGACTGGACGTGCAGGATCGCGCGCTGGATCACCCGCTGGAAGCCGGCGGTGGGCTGCGGATCGGCACCGTCCTCGGTCTTGAGGGACTGATATTCCTGATCGAGATACTGCTTCACCACCTCGCCGAGCTCGGCAAGGTCGACCCCGCAGGCCGCCATTACCTGGGCGGCGTCCTCGTCGTCGATCAACGCGAGCAGCAGGTGTTCGAGCGTGGCGTATTCGTGCCGCCGCTCGGACGCGTTGCCGAGTGCGTTGTGCAGCGTGCGTTCGAGGTTCTGGGCGAAACTGGGCATGGGAGAGGCCTTCTAGCGGGAGAGCGGTTTTCGCGGGTTACGAGCGGAGAGACTCGGTTTCTGGCAGCAATATGGGGCAAGCTGCGCGAATTGCGACTCCCCCGGCATGCGAATGCGACGGAATGTTGCGCCCGGCTTCATCCGGGCTTTCCAAACAACGCGTCGGCAGCGGCGCGGTGCGCGGCGGCCTTGTCCCGGTGGGCCTTCACGCGGGCGATCTCCGCTTCGAGCAGGGCGATCCGTTCGTCGAGCTCGGCCTGAGAGTAGGGGCCAAGGTCTTCGCCCTTGAGGCGACTTGCCGCGTCTCCACTGGGGCGTGGGCGATCGGGTTCTTCCATTGAGCCGCAGCATCCGCCCCAAGCGGCTTGCTGTCAATCGGCGACGCGGTTATTCGCACTGCAAGATTGGTTAACGGGGCGCCACGGGGGTATAACAAATGATCGCAAGCACGGGCGCGGACTTGCCTGAAACCATGCAATCGATTGGGATGGAGGCACCCGGCGGACCCGAGGTTCTGCGCCTCCAGACCTCGCCCTTGCCGCGCCTGCGTCCTGACGACGTGCTGATCCGTGTCGCCTATGCCGGGGTCAACCGCCCCGACTGCCTGCAACGCGCCGGGCTCTATCCGCCGCCGCCGGGCGCCTCGCCGCTGCTCGGGCTCGAGGTGTGTGGCGAAGTGGTCGCGGTCGGCACCGAGGTCCCGCGCGAGATGATCGGGCAGTTCGTGGCGGCGCTCACCCCGGGCGGGGGCTATGCCGAATATTGCGCGGCGCACTGGCAGCACTGCCTGCCGGTGCCCGAGGGGATGCCGCTCGCCGATGCCGCGGCGCTGCCCGAGACGCTGTTCACCGTGTGGCACAACCTCTTCGAGCGCGGCCTCGCTCGCGATGGCGAGACGGTGCTGGTCCACGGCGGGACCTCCGGGATCGGCACGATGGCGATTCTCCTCGCCAAGGCGTTCGGGATGGAGGTGATCGTGACCTGCGGCGACACCGAGAAGTGCGCCGCCGCGACCCGCATCGGGGCGGACCTAGCGATCAACTACCGCGAGGCCGATTTCGTCGAGGCCGTCATGGCGCACACCGGGGGCAAGGGCGTCCACGTGGTGCTCGACATGGTGTCGGGCGACTATGTGCCGAGGAACTTGAAGTGCCTCGCCGAGGACGGGCGCCACGTCACCATCGCGGTGCTTGGCGGTCCGCGCGCCGAGCTCAACATGGCGCAGGTGATGATGCGCCGCCTGACGCTGACCGGATCGACCCTGCGCCCGCGCTCGGATGCCTTCAAGGCCGCGCTCGCCGACGAGATCGCCGACAACGCCTGGCCGCTGTTCTGCGACGGCGAGCTCGCGCCGATCATGGACACGACTTTCCCCCTCGCCGAAGCCGCCGCCGCCCACGCGCGGATGGAAAAGGGCGAGCACATCGGCAAGATCGTGCTGGAAGTGGCCAGAGACCTCGGCAATGGCTGAGGCCCTGACCCTGCACGAGGATCCCCGCAGCGGGAACTGCTACAAGATCAAGCTCACCGCCGCGCTGCTTGGGGTGCCGCTCGCGACGCGCCAGTACGACATCATGAAGGGTGAGACGCGCACGCCCGAGTTCCTCGGGCAGGTCAATGCCAACGGCCGCATCCCGGTGCTCCAGATCGGGGAAGGCGCCGATGCCCGCTTCCTTCCCGAGAGCAATGCGGCCTGCTGGTATCTCGCCCAGGGCAGCCACCTCGTCCCCGCGGAGCGCTTTGCGCAGGCGGATTGCCTGCGCTGGATGTTCTTCGAGCAGTACAACCACGAGCCCAACGTCGCCACCTTGCGCTTCTGGCTGCGCTTCGTCGGAGAGGCGCAGCTTTCGGAGGAACAGCGCGCGCAGGTCATGCCCAAGCGGCTCGCGGGCTGCGCGGCGCTGCGGCTAATGGACAAGCATCTCGCGCAGAATGCCTTCTTTTGCGGGGAGGCGGTGACGCTCGCGGACATCGCGCTCTTCGCCTACTCCCATGTCGCCGAGGAGGGCGGGTTCCGGCTTGCCGAGTATCCGCACGTAGCGGCATGGATCGGGCGGGTGAGAGCGCTTCCCGCCTTCGTGCCGATGGATTGACCGCCCCTCCGGGCTGTCGCATTCCCGAAAAACTGACCCCGATCCGTCACTTGGCTGTGAATCCCCTGTAACATTTCCCTGCCAGAGCAAGGCAACGGAAACGATACCGAGGGGTACCGCATGACGGCTTTTGACCTCACCGACCTGCTCGGCGACAACGTGGCGAGCTTCCCGCTCGCGCCCTCGCGCCATCCCGAGCCGGAAGGGCGCGCGCGCCGCCGGTTCCGCACCATCTGGATCAGCGACGTCCACCTCGGCACGCGCGGCTGCAACGCCGATCTCCTGATCGACTTCCTCGACCATACCGACAGCGAGACGCTCTACCTCGTCGGCGACATCATTGACGGGTGGCGGCTCAAGAAGAAGTTCTACTGGCCCGCCGCGCACAACGACATCGTCTGGCGCATCATGAAGCGCGCGCGGCGGGGCACGCGGGTCATCTACATCCCCGGCAACCACGACGAGATGTTCCGCCAGTTCACCGGCCTCGACTTCGGCGGCATCGCGATCCGCCGCGCCGCCTTCCATGACACCGCCGACGGGCGGCGGCTGATGGTGCTCCACGGCGATGAGTTCGACGCGGTGATGCTCTCGCACCGCTGGCTCGCCTTCGTCGGCGACCACGCCTACCACTTGATGATGAAGCTCAACATTGCGGTGAACGCGGTGCGCCGCGCGCTCGGCAAGCCCTACTGGTCGCTCTCCAAGGCGGCCAAGCACAAGGTCAAGAACGCGGCGCGCTTCATCGGCAAGTACGAGGAAGTGGTCGCCCGCGCCGCCGGCGAGCGGCGGGTCGACGGGGTGGTGTGCGGCCACATCCACACCGCCGAGTTCCGCCGCTTCGAGCATCACGGCAAGCCGATCGAATACTGGAACGACGGTGACTGGGTGGAAGGCTGCAACGCGCTCGTCGAGCACCACGACGGGCGCATGGAGATCCTGCACTGGCCCGAGGAAATCAAGAAGCGCGACGCCGCCGCAGCGCAGGCCGACGACGAGGCGCGCGAGGCGGCATGACCCGCCCGGCTTCCATCGCCATCGTCACCGACGCGTGGCACCCGCAAACCAACGGCGTGGTGCGCACGCTCGCGACGACCTGCGCGGTGCTGCGCCGCTGGGGGCACCAGGTGACGGTGATCTCGCCCGACCAGTTCGTCGCGATCCCGGCGCCGACCTATCCCGAGATCCGACTTGCGCTCACGGCGCCCGGCGCGGTCGGCCGCCAGCTGGCCCGGATCGCGCCCGACGCGGTGCACATCGCCACCGAGGGGCCGCTCGGCCTCGCGGCGAGGAACCATTGCGTGAGGCGACGGGTGCCCTTCACCACCGCCTACCACACCCAGTTCCCCGACTATCTTGCGCGCCGCACCGGCCTTCCCGCGGGCGCGTTCTGGCCCTTCATCCGCTGGTTCCACCGTCCGGCCGAGGCGGTGATGGTCGCCACCGACACGATCCGCGAGCAACTGCGCCAGCAGGGCCTCACCCGCCTCACCCCCTGGAGCCGCGGGGTCGATCTCGCCTGCTTCTCGCCGCACGCGCCCCCGCCGCCCGAATTTGCCGGCTTGCGCGGCCCGCTCCTGCTCTACGTCGGCCGGGTCGCGGTCGAGAAGAACATCGAGGCCTTCCTCGCCGCGCCTTATCCCGGGACCAAGGTGGTGGTCGGCGACGGCCCGGCGCGCGCATCGCTCGAGGCGAAGTTCCCGGACGCCCTGTTCCTCGGCAAGCGCACGGGCCGCGAACTCGCAGGCTGCTACGCCGGCGCGGACGTCTTCGTCTTCCCGAGCCGGACCGACACCTTCGGCCTCGTGATGATCGAGGCGCTCGCCTGCGGGACGCCGGTCGCCGCCTTCCCGGTGCCGGGGCCGCTCGACATCCTCACCGATGCCGTCGGCGCCATGTCCGAGGACCTCGCCCGCGCCATCGACGCCGCGCGCTACTGTGACCGCGCCGCCTGCGCCGCCCACGGGGCGAGCTATTCGTGGGAATCGGCGACCCGCCAGTTCCTCGCGGGCCTCGTCCCGCTCGAGCAGGAGGACGCCGTCTCCCTCGGGGCCGCGCTCGCGTTCTAGAGCTGTCGTGCCAAGGCACGACGCGGACCGCCCGCCCCGCGCCTTTTTCTTGCCGTTCCGCGCCGTTTCGCCTATCTGGGAGTCCAATGCGGCCGCTCCGAAAGGGGCGGCCCTTCTATTTTCAACGGAGATTCCCCTCATGGCGACCAGTCAGCCCAAGCCGCTGATGCCCCATGCCACCGCGACCTGGCTGGTGGACAACACCGCGCTCTCCTTCGAGCAGATCGCCGAGTTCTGCGGGCTGCACATCCTCGAAGTGCAGGCGATGGCTGATGACCTTGCGGGCAGCAAGTACACCGGGCGCGATCCCGTCCACTCGGGCGAGCTGACCCAGGCCGAGATCGAGAAGGGCCAGGCCGATCCCGCCTACGCGCTCAAGATGCACAAGGCGCCGGTCGAGGTGACCCGCACCAAGGGCCCGCGTTACACCCCCGTTTCCAAGCGCCAGGACAAGCCCGATGGCATCGCCTGGATCCTGCGCAACCACCCCGAAGTGTCGGACGCGCAGATCTCCAAGCTGATCGGCACCACCCGCAACACCATCGGGGCGATCCGCGACCGGTCGCACTGGAACATCCAGAACATCACGCCGAAGGACCCCGTGACCCTCGGCCTGTGCTCGCAGCGCGAACTCGATGCGATGGTCGCCAAGGCCGCCAAGCGCGCCGGCATCACCGAGGACGCCGACGCCCCGCAGCGCGGCGATCGCAACGAGCGCGAGAAGCTGATCGAGGAACTGCGCGCCGAACGCGAGGCCCAGGCCAAGGCCGCGAGCGAAGCCGCGCAGGAGGCCGAGGCCGAAGCCTGGCTCGCCCGCCGCCGTGCCGCCGAGGCCGAAGAGCAGAAGATCGACCCCGAGAGCGGGTTCATCTGAGAGGCTGAGCCTCGACACCTTCAGATCTTCGCCCCGTGCTCGGCACGGGGCTTGGCGCTCTCTTCCGAGGTTCAGGTAGGCAGCCAAGCCCCGGATCGAGTCCGGGGCGACGGCGTTTGGGGCGAGGCGCGCCCTTGTCTCGCGATTTCCTTAGTTTCGCTTGTGCGATGGGCCGAATCGGGTCACCATCACTGACATGACTGTCAGTAGCTACGCCGACCCCGGCATCGCCGCGCCCGCCACCACCGCCGGCTATCACCACCCGGTGCCGCTCGACACGCGCTTCGCGCCGATGAGCCTGCCGGCGATGCTCGAGCGCACGCTCCAGCGCGCTCCCGATGCGCCGTTCCTGCACTTCCTCGGGCGGACCTACAGCTATCGCCACATCCATGCCCAGGCGAAGGCCTTCTCCGCCGGGCTCCAGGGGCTCGGGATCGTCAAGGGCGACCGGGTGGGCCTGTTCCTTCCCAACGTGCCGATCTACGCCGCCGCCTATTACGGTGCGATGATGGCCGGGGCGACGGTGGTGAACTTCTCGCCGTTCTATTCGGTCGAGGAGCTGAGCTGGCAGGGCGGTGACAGCGGTACCCGGGTGCTGGTGACACTCTACGTGCCCGAGCTCTACAAGACCGCCTTCAAAGTGCTCGGCGCCTCGGGCCTCGAGACGCTGGTGGTGGGCAGCCTCGCCGAGATGCTGCCGTGGTACAAGGGACTGGCGCTGAAGCTGCTGAAGCGCAGCCAGATC
>JBJTSG010000180.1:0-10469 GCA_046076505.1 Erythrobacter sp.
CTTCACCTTCAAGGCGCGCTTTCCCCGGCCGGGCGAGGCGGCGCCGCCGGTCGACATGAAGCCCGACCCCTGGTGCATCGGCAACGCGTGAGCCGCACCGGCACGGCGCGGCCCGCTCACTCCGGCGCGAGTTTCGCCAGCACCTCGTAGGCGAGCACCGCGCCCGCGACGGCGGCGTTCAGCGAATCCGCCCGGCCGCGCATCGGCATCGTGACGCGCAGGTCGCAGGCATCCTCGTAGGCTTCGGGCAGCCCCTGCGATTCGTTGCCGACAAGGATCACGCAAGGCGCGCGGTAGTCCGCGCCCCGGTAGGGGACCGCTTCACGCAAGGAGGCGGCGACGAGCTGCCCCTCACCCGCGCGCAACCAGGGCAGCACCTCGTCCCAGCGCGCCTGCGCGAGACCGACGGTGAAGACCGCCCCCATGCTCGCGCGCACCGCCTCGGCGCTGAACGGGTCGGCGCAGTCGTCGATCAGGATCAGCCCGCCCGCGCCCACCGCATCGCAGGTCCGCAGCATGGTGCCGAGGTTGCCCGGATCGCGTAGCGCCTGCGCGGCGAGCCAGATCGGCGCCGCGTCGAGGTGGAGGCGTGCGAGCGAGGTGTCCCATTCGTCGAACACGCCGGCGACCACCTGCGGGTTCTCCTTGCCGGTGATCTTGGCGAGGATGTCGGGGGTGGTCGCGATCACCTCGCCGCCGCGCGCGACCACCTCGGCCTCGAGCCGCGCCAAGAGGTCGTGCGGATCGCGGCCCTCGGCGAGGACCAGCGTGCGCGGCACGCGGCCGCAGGCGCGCGCGTCCTCGAGCAGGCGCAGGCCCTCGACGAGGAACTGGCCCGCGCGCCGGCGATGCTTCTTGTCGCGCAGGGCGCGCAGGTATTTGACCGTCGGGTTGGAGAAGCCGGTGATGTGCTTGCGCATGCTCGCCCGCCTACGCGAACGGAGGCGGCGGGACTAGTCCTCGCCGAAACCGTCGGCGATCAGCGCGACAAGGTCGCCGAGCACGGCCTCTGCGCCGTCACCCTCGACCGCGACCTCGACCGTGTCTCCCTTCGCGGCACCAAGCATCATCAGTCCGAGGATCGAGCCGCCCGCAGCGCTGTGCGGCGCTTTCGAAACGGTTACCTTGACCCCGTCCGGCAGCGCCGCAACGGCGCCGACGAACTTCGCGCTCGCGCGGGCGTGCAGCCCCCGGCGATTGACGATGGTGACGCTTTGCCTTGCCTCCCCCATGGCTGCCTGTCCCTAGGCCTTGGCCCGTGCGGGAGGGGTCTCCTGCGAAAGGAGTTCGCTGGCGATGGTGATGTAGTTGCGCCCCGCCGTCTGCGCCGCGTGGACCGCGCCCGTCACATCCATCGACTTCCTCGCGCCGGCCAGGCGGATCAGCATCGGCAGGTTGATCCCGGCGATCACCTCGACATGGCCCGCATCGAGCAGCGAGATCGCGAGGTTCGACGGTGTGCCGCCGAACAGGTCGGTGAGGATGATGACGCCCGACCCGCCGTCGACCTTGAGAATCGCGTCGGCGATGTCGGTGCGGCGCTGCTCCATGTCGTCATTGGGGCCGATGCACACCGTCACGATCCCGTCCTGCGGGCCGACAACGTGCTCCATCGCCTCGACAAACTGGTCCGCGAGGCGGCCATGGGTAACCAGGATCAAGCCGATCATGCGTGAAAAAGGGTCCGTTTGCTGCCCGAACGGGGCAAGCCTCTACGCGTTAATTCCAAAGGGAACAATGCGCCATTGCATCATCCCGTTCCCTGGCACGCTCAGCGGCGATCACCCTCGATCGCATCGGCCGCGCGCGAGGCCAGGTTGCGGTGGCGGACAGTGGGGGAAAAACCGGCGGCGCGCAAGGCCTCGGCCATCTTCTCGGTGGTGTAGACCGAGCGGTGTCTCCCGCCGGTACAGCCGAAGGCGACGTGGACATAGGGCTTGCCCTGCGCGGCATAGCGCGGGAGCAGCAGGAGCAGGAGGTCGCGGATCCGCGCAAAGGCCTCGGCGAAGGCCGGGTCCTTCTCGATATGCGCGCCCACGGCGGCATCCTGCCCGGTCTGTTGGCGCAAGGCCGGCACCCAGTGCGGGTTGTCGAGGAAGCGCATGTCGAACACGAGGTCGGCGAGCGGCGGCATTCCGCGCGCGAAGCCGAAGCTCGACAGGGTCAGGGTCAGCGCGGCCTCGGCGTCGGCGGGCGCGAAGAGCTCGCGGATGCGCGCCTGGAGGTCGTTGGTGGTGAGCGCGGTGGTGTCGATCATCACCTCCGCCCAGCGGCGCAGCGGGTCGAGCAGCTCGCGCTCGGCGGCGATCCCCTCGAGCACCGGGCGGCCGTCCGCCATCGGGTGACGCCGGCGGGTTTCGTTGAAGCGCCGCTCGAGCTCGCCCCCGGCACAATCCAGAAACAGGAAGGTGAGCGCGATATCAGGGCGCTGGCTGAGGTCCTTCACCAGCGCGATCACGTCGGCCGGGACGAAGCCGCGGGTGCGCGAATCGAAGCCGATCGCGAGCGACGCACGGGCCTCGTCGGGCATGGTGACGAGGCGCTTGAGCATCCGCACCGGGAAGTTGTCGATGGTCTCCCAGCCGAGATCCTCGAGCACAGCGAGGACGGTCGACTTGCCCGCCCCCGACAGGCCCGTGACGAGCAGGACCTTGCGGGGCTGGTCCGGGGACGGGGCGGCGGCGGGGCTCATCTTGTGCTTACAGTGCCGCTTCAGGGGTTTGAAGAAAAGAGGCCATGCATCCGGAGCGCCCATTCGGCGCGCTCCGCCGGGGCGATGGCGCCGGGGTCGAAGGCCAGCACGGGGACCGCGATGCCGGCAATCGCGCGGGTCGGGAGGGGCGTCTCCGGCAAGCGTTCGGGCGCCGTGCCGCCGAGGGAGAGGATCAGCGCCACGGCGGCCGCCGGGGCGATCGGGAGGCGGGCGATGCCGACCCCGCGCACCTCGAGCAGGCCCGCGATGTTGGGCGGCGGCGCAGCGATCAGGCGTTCGGAGCCAGGCCCGCTCTCCACCGTCAGCGTCACCGCATCGTCGCCGATGAGAAGGGCGCCGCGGCCGATCAGCGCGAGCGCCAAGCTGGATTTGCCGCTCCCCGGCGGCCCCTCGATCAGCAGCGCGCGACCGCCGATCGCCACCGCGCCGGCCTGCATGACGAAGCCTTCCGTCACGGAGCGGCCGGGAGCGTCAGGCGCAGGCATGCGCCGCTCTCGCCGTCGGGTCGCGCATCGGCGACCAGCGTACCATCATGCGCCTCGGCGATGGCCCGGCCGATGGCGAGGCCGAGGCCCGAATGGTTGCCGAAGCTCTCGCCCTCGGGCCGGTCGGAATGGAAGCGGCGGAACACGGCCTCGCGGGCGTCGGGGTCGATGCCCGGCCCTTCGTCGCACACTTCGGTGACGACCTTGCGGCCCTTGCGGGCGATGGTCACGCGGACCGTGCCCTCGGGGGGCGAGAAGGAGACGGCGTTGTCGATGAGGTTCTCCGCGACCCGCTCGAGCTGGGTCGGCACCCCCAGCACGTGCTGGCGCCCGCTCGCCGCATGAAGTTCGAGCCGCCGCCCGGCGTTCATCCCCCGATCCTCGCGGCTGCGGATGAGGTTGGCGAAGAGTTCGGCAAGGTCGACCGTCTCGAGCTTGGCGCGGCTGATCTCGGCATCGACGCGGCTCGCGGCGGCGATCTCGGTGACGAGCCGGTCGATGCGGCGCACGTCATGCGCGGCGATCTGGATCAGCTCGGCGCGCAAGGCGGGGTCCTCGACCCGCGGCAGGGTGTCGACCGCGCTGCGCAAGGAGGCGAGCGGGTTCTTGATCTCGTGCGCGACGTCCGCGGCGAAGCTGTCGACCGCGTCGATCCGGCCGCGCAGCGCGGCTGTCATGTCCGAGACGGCGCGGGCGAGGAGGCCGATCTCGTCGCGGCGCTGGGGGAGGCGCGGCACCTCGACCTCGCGCTCGCGGCCCTGCTTCACGCGCACGGCAGCGCGGGCGAGCAGGCGCAGGGGGGTGACGATGGTGCGCGCAAGGAACAGCGACAGCAGCGCCGAGGCGGCCATGATCAGCAGCACCGCCACCCCCAGCGTCGAGCGCGCGGCACGCACGCTCTCGGTGATGTCGACCGCGTTGCGGACGGTCAGCAGGGTGGCGCCCTGGAGGCCCACCGGCACAGCGGCGGTGATCACCGGCGTGCCATCGACCCAGTCATAGAGGCGCACTTGGCTGAGGCCGAGTTCGCGCGCGCGGGCGAGTTCGGGCCAGGCGTCGGCGTCCTGTCCCTCGGGCTCGACATAGTCCTTGACCGGCTCGGCAGCGACGATCGTGTCCACCGTCCGGTCGAGCCAGCGGGCGAAGCGCTGCTCCCAGTCGTCGTCCGAGATGTCGTTGAAGCGGAAGGCGGGTTCGGCGAGCTTGAAGCTGTCCGCGGTGAGGCGCCCGCGGGTGTCGAACAGCCTGAGGCGCATGCCCTGCTCCTTGCCGATCTGCACCAACAGCGCCTCCTGCCGCGCGCGGCTTGCGCCGGCCAGCGCCTCGGCGGTGATCTGCGCCTCGATGCGGGCGAGCTTGAAGCGCTCGTTGACGAGCTGCGTGCGGTAGCTGTCGAGGTAGAAGAGCCCGCCGCCCAGGAACAGCAGCGGCAGGATATTGACCGCCAGGATGCGGCCCGTGAGCGCGAAACGTCCGCCCCCGCTCAGCCGCTCGTCGCTCGCGGCGGTGCGTCCCAGTCCGCTGGGCGGTTCAGCCATCGGTGAAACTGTATCCCGCGCCGTAGAGCGTGTCGATCGCATCGAAAGCCGGATCGACCAGCCGGAACTTGCGGCGCATCCGCTTGATGTGGCTGTCGACCGTGCGGTCGTCGACGAAGACGTCGTCGGGGTAGGCGGCGTCCATCAGCTGGTTGCGGCTCTTGATGACGCCGGGGCGGATCGCCAGCGCCTCGAGGATCAGGAACTCGGTGACGGTCAGGCTGACCGGCTCGCCGCCCCAGGTCACCTGGTGGCGCGCCGGATCCATGAACAGCCGCCCGCGGGTGAGGCTGGCGGGCTGCGGATCGGCTGCCTCTCCGGGCGGCGCGCTGCCTGCTGCGAGCGGCTCGGCGCGGCGCAGGATCGCGCGGATGCGGGCGATCAGCAGGCGCAGCGAGAAGGGCTTGGCGATGTAATCGTCCGCGCCGAGTTCCAGCCCCGCCTCCTCGTCGCTCTCGTCGTCCTTGCTGGTGAGGAAGATCACCGGCAGCGCAGAGGCTGCGCGCAGCCGGCGCAGCAGCTCCATCCCGTCCATCTTCGGCATCTTGATGTCGAAGATGGCAAGGTCGGGCGGATTTTCGAGCAGCGCCTTCAGCGCCGTTTCGCCGTCGGAGTAGAGGCGTGTCGCGAAGCCTTCGGCCTGGAGCGCGATCGAGACGGTGGTGAGGATGTTGCGGTCATCGTCGACCAGCGCGATCTGGAGCTTGCGGGCCTGCGCACCTGCGCCCTCGGGCGGCAGGGGCGAGCCTTGCACGGTGCTGCTTTCGCTCACCATCATCTCTCCTCTCGCACGGCTTGCATGGCGCTTGGGTAGCCGCTTCGCAGGCGTCCCGCAACGCTCGCAGGTCGCCGCACCTGCGGCGCGGCCGGTCGTGCGCGAGGGGTGGCCGTTTGACGCAGCGGCGCGTGCCAATTATGGGCAGTCGCCAAGGGATCGACGATCTTGCCGCGCGGCAGTGCTGCCCAAGGTTGCATACGTATGCGCGCGTGCTACGGGATGCGGCGGGGGGCAGCGCGGATTCGCTGGATGATGATCGTTGGCCTTTCCGTGAAACCTTGCCCTGCCGCCTTCTTCCAGGAGACGCTACGTTGACCTCGCTCGCAACCCCGCTGGCCGCCCAGAACCTCAAGACCGGTGCCACCATCCACGCCAACCTCGGCACCTCGGCGCTGGTCGAACACACCCTGAAGCGCGGTGAGGGCAAGCTCACCAAGCACGGCGCGCTGCTGGTCGACACCGGCCGCTTCACCGGGCGCAGCGTCAAGGACAAGTACATCGTCCGCGATGCGGAGACCGAGAACACGATCAACTGGGGCACGATCAACCAGCCGATGAGCGAGGCGCACTTCGCCAACCTCAAGGAAGATTTCCTCAAGGAACTCGAAAGCCAGCAGGAACTCTACGTCGCCGACCTGTTCGGCGGCTCGCAGCCGGAATACCGGGTGAACGTGCGCGTCATCAACCAGATGGCCTGGCACAACCTGTTCATCCGCACCCTGCTGGTGCGCCCCACAGCTGACGAACTGGCGAGCTTCGTCCCCGAATACACCATCATCAACCTGCCCAGCTTCAAGGCCAACCCGGAACGCCATGGCTGCCGTAGCGACACGGTGATCGCGGTGAGCTTCACCGAGAAGCTGATCCTGATCGGCAACACCGAATATTCGGGCGAGATGAAGAAGGGGGTGTTCGGCCTCCTCAACTATCTCCTCCCTGCGCAGGGCGTGATGCCGATGCACTGTTCGGCCAATATCGGTGCGGACGGCAAAAGCGCGATCTTCTTCGGCCTTTCGGGCACCGGCAAGACCACGCTCAGCGCCGACGCCAGCCGCACCCTGATCGGCGATGACGAGCATGGCTGGTCGGACACCGCGGTCTTCAACTTCGAAGGCGGCTGCTACGCCAAGATGATCAACCTGTCGGCGGAAGGCGAGCCGGAGATCTTCGCCACGACCAAGATGTTCGGCACGATCCTCGAGAACGTGACGATGGATGAGGCGACGCGCGAGCTCGATTTCACCGACGGCAGCAAGACCGAGAACACCCGCGGTGCCTATCCGATCGAGTTCATCCCGAACACGAGTGAGAAGAACCTCGGCCCGGCGCCGTCGAACGTGGTCATGCTGACCGCCGACGCGTTCGGCGTGCTGCCCCCGATCGCGCGCCTTACCCCGGACCAGGCGATGTACTACTTCCTCAGCGGCTACACCGCCAAGGTCGCGGGCACCGAGATCGGCGTGACCGAGCCGGAAGCGACCTTCTCGACCTGTTTCGGTGCCGCCTTCATGCCGCGCCACCCGTCGGTCTACGGCAACCTCCTCAAGGAGCGCATCGCCAAGGGCGGCGTCGACTGCTGGCTCGTCAACACCGGCTGACCGGGGGCAAGTACGGCACCGGCAGCCGCATGCCGATCAAGGCGACCCGCGCGCTTCTGAACGCGGTGCTCGACGGCAAGATGGACGATGTCGAGTTCCGCCGCGATCCGAACTTCGGCTTCGACGTGCCGGTCCACGTGCCGGTGCTCGCCGAGGCGGGCATCGACCAGACGATCCTCGATCCGCGCAGCACTTGGGGCGACAAGGCCGAATACGACGCGACCGCGAAGAAGCTGGTGCAGCTGTTCATCGACAACTTCGCGCAGTTCGAAGCCCATGTCGACGAAGGCGTGCGCCAGGCCGCGCCGGGCCTCATCGCGGCCTGATCGCGACCGGATCATATCACCAGTTGGAGAGGGGGGCCCCGCACGGCGCAAGCCGGAGCGGGGCCTTTAACTAGGCAAAGCCTCGAGCTTGCGCCACACTGCGCGGCGACTCGTCCAGGAGGAGACACGCAGATGAGCATTCTCGACGGAATCCTGAAGAACATCGGCGGCGCGCCCGATGACGTGGTGAACCTTGCCCGGCAGATCGGGATCGACCCCGCCATGGCCGAGCAGGCGATCGCGGTGCTCGGCAAGACCCACCAGATGGACGGCGACACCGTTCAACTCGCGGCCGAGAAAACCGGTCTCAGCCCCGACATCCTCAATCAGGTGGTGGCCGCGATCGGCGGGGAAGGCTCGCTCAGCCAGTTCGCCTCGATGCTCGACCGCGACGGCGACGGCAATCCGCTCGACGACGTGATGGGCATGGCCAAGGGTCTGTTCGGCAAGAGCTGAGGGCGCGTTTTTCATATCATCTTTCGTCATTGCGAGCCGAAGGCGAAGCAATCCATGATCTGAATTCCGGCCTTGTCCGGCGCTTAGGTCCATGGATTGCCGCGTCGCCTGCGGCTCCTCGTTATGACGACGGGATGGAGTCGCGATCTAATCCCCTGTCAACGCCACCTGGGGCATCTCCACGAGCGGCGGCAGGCGGCGCGCGTCGAAGGCGACACCCTCGGGCGCATCGGCGAGCGCGGCGATGAGCTGCTTGGCCCGGGCCGCCGCGCCGCCGCCATGCGGGTTGGCGGCGACGGGTGCGAGGAACGCGCGGGCGAGTTCGATCTTGCCTTCCTTCGCCAGCATTGCGCCTGCTTCGATCCGCAGTCCGTGATCGAAGGGCGCGAGGATCGCCGCGCGTTCGAGCGCCGCGCGCGCGTTCTCGTTCGGTGCCACTCCGCGCTCGAGCTGCGCCCGGTAGAAGAAGATCAGCGGCAGCGGGTGGTCGTTCTCCAGCTTGTTGAGCGCAACGAAGGGCCGTACTGCCGCCGCGTAGGCCGCCGCGCGCTTGTCGCCCTCCGCTTTCGCCGCCTCGCGGAACAGCGCATAGCCCTTCTGGACGTAAGGGTTGGTGCGCGCCGGATCGCGGGCGATGGCGGCGTCAGCCGCGGCGATCGCGGCCGCGTCGTTGCCGGCGTCGAACTCGGCTTCGGCCAGCGCCGCGAGCACGCCTGCGTCCTCCGGGAACTTCGCCGCCACCGCGCGCGCCTCGGTGACGAGCTTCGCCGCCTCCTTGGCGTCGACCCCGCGCTGCGAGCGGATCTGCACCGGCATGATCGCCGCCTCGCCGGGCGACAGCTTGCGCAGGGTGATGGTGCCGGTGCGCAGCTGTTCCGGCTTCAGGACGAAGGAATAGAGCCGTGTGCGGACATAGTCCTTCAACTCCCGCTCGAGCTTGTCGAGGTCGCCGAACGCGGCCTCGCCCGCCGCCAGCTGGTCCATGCCCTCGGTGAGGTTGCGGATATAGGCGTCGCGCTGCCCGGCGCGCGCCTCGTTGAAGGTAAGGTAGTGATAGAGCAGCCAGCTCTTGAGATAGAAGCCGTCATAGCCCTTGACCTTCTGCTTCTCGTAGAGCGCCGGGTCGATCAGCTCGCGCACGTGGACGGGGTCGGCGAAGGTGAGGTCGGCGGCACGGTGCTGGGCCGCGCGCCCGATCAGCATGCTGCCGTCGGTGTTGAAGCTCGCCGCTGCGAAAAACTCCGCCGCGCCCTCGCTCAGCCAGCGCGGCATGGCATAGGACGAGGAGCCGATGAGGAAGTGGTGCGCGTATTCGTGCAGCAGAATGATGGTCGAGAAGTCGGGGTAGCCGCCCGACTGGTTGCGGATCGTCTGCACGAAGGCGCGGCTGCCGCCCGCGCGCGGGATGTAGAAGCCGCCGACGTTGCGGTCGCCGCGCGCGAGGCTGATCATCCGGCTTTCCCCTCCGACCACGTAGATCACCACCCGGTTCGACGGGCTGGGCACCTCGATCTCGCGCTTCGTCATCACCGCCATCGCGCTGTGATAGCGCTCGAGGTTCTCGGCGAAGCGGCGGATGTCGCTGTCCTTGTCGTTGGCGTAGATGACGAAGTGGTCGCTGGCGGCCTCGTGCCATTCGGCGCGGGCGGGCTGGGCGAGTGCGGCTACCGTCAGCGCGGCCAGGATGGTGCGGAAAAGCGGAAAAGTCATGCAGTGCGTCCCCCTGCCGCCGCCTCGCACGAGCGGCGGTCAGGTGACCAGATTAGCGCAGAAATCGAGCAGCGCCAGCGGCTTGCGACGAGACGCCGCGTGTCGCTCAACTCTCACGGTGCCGCGTGTCCTCGAGATATTGCCAGATCCGGCTGACCACGACCGATCCCTCGCCCACCGCGCTCGCCACGCGCTTGACCGAGCCGCTGCGCACGTCGCCCACCGCGAAGATGCCGGGCGCGGTGGTGGCATAGTCGTCGCTCTGCCCGGCGGCGGCGCCCGTGAGGACGAAGCCCTTGGCGTCGGTTGCGGCGAGCCCCGAGAGCCAGTGGGTGTTGGGCGCCGCGCCGATCATGATGAACAGCGCGCGGGTGTCGATCCGCTGCTCGGTGTCGCCGGTCCTGAGCGTCAGCCCCTCGAGCCACCTCTCGCCGTGCAGCGCGGTGACTTCCGAGTGGTAGTGGATGGTGACCCGCGGATCGGCCTCGAGGCGCTGCATGAGGTAGCTCGACATCGAGGCGGCAAGGCTCCCCGAGCGCACCACGAGGTGGACGTGCGCGGCGGCGCGGGAGAGGTACATCGCGGCCTGCCCGGCCGAATTGCCGCCGCCGATCACCACCGCCTCGGTCTTCGCACAGAAGCGCGCTTCCATCTCGGTGGCCGAGTAGAAGATTCCGGCGCCCTCCAGTTCCTCGAGGTTGTCGATCGGCAGGCGGCGGTACTGCACCCCCGTCGCCACCAGCACGGCGCGGGCGCACAGCTCGTCGCCGTCGTCAAGGGTCAGGCAATAGGCCCCGTCCTCCCGGCGCGACATCGTCTCGACCCGGCGCGGCATGACGAAGCGCGTGCCGAACTTCATCGCCTG
>JBJTSG010000181.1:0-5248 GCA_046076505.1 Erythrobacter sp.
TGGTGGTGCTGGTGCTGGCGTTCCGCACACTGGTCTTCGCCCCCTTCTCGATCCCGTCGGAATCCATGCTGCCGCGGCTGATGAACGGCGATTACCTGCTCGCCGCCAAGTGGCCCTACGGCTACTCGCGGCATTCGCTGCCCTTCACCCTGCCGCTCCCGGAGGGACGGCTGCTGGCGGCGAACCCGCGGCGCGGGGACATCGTGATCTTTCGCCACCCGGTCGACGGCCGCGAATACGTGAAGCGGGTGATCGGCCTGCCCGGCGACCGCGTGGCGGTTCTGGGGGGGCAGATCGTCCTCAACGGCGCGAGAGTGCCCAAAACCAGGATCGACGACGCCTTGATACCGCTCTCCCCCAACACCGACTGCGCCTGGGGCGGCACGATGGTCCAGACCGGCGATGCGGGCGAGGCGTGTTCCTACCCGCGGTTTCGCGAGACCCTCCCCGGGGGACGCAGCTACGACGTGCTCGATTTCGGCGTTACCCCGGCGGATACCTTCGCCGAGGTGACGGTGCCGCCCGGGCGCCTGTTCGTGATGGGCGACAACCGCGACAGCTCATTGGACAGCCGCTTCCCCGCCGAGGCCGGCCAGGGCGTCGGCTTGGTGCCCGAGGACCTGCTGGTCGGCCGCGCGGCGGTGATCGTGTGGTCGACCGACGGCAGCGCTGACTGGCTGAACCCGGCGAGCTGGTTCACCGCCGCGCGCTGGGAGCGGATCGGGGACGTGCTGTGAGCGGCGGCCTCGCCCCCGATGCGCGCGCCTGGCTCGAGGAACAGGGGTTCGCACCCCGCACCGATGGGCCGTGGCTGGAAGCGCTCACCCATGGCAGCTTCAACGGCTCGGGCGCCGAAGTTGCGGACTACCAACGTCTTGAATTCCTTGGCGACCGTGTGCTGGGCCTGTCAGTCGCCGCCTGGCTGTTCCGCGCCGGCGACGCGCCCGAGGGCAAGCTGTCACAGCGCCTCAACGCGCTCGTCAGCGGCTCGACCTGCGCGCGGATCGCGCGGACCATCGGCCTCCCCCGGCACATCCGGCTCGGCAAGCAGGCGCGCGACGACGGCGGGGCGGACAGCGACAAGATCCTCGGCGACGTGATGGAGGCGCTGATCGGCGCATGCTTCATCGAGCACGGCTTCGACACCGCCCAAGCACTCATTTATCGTTTGTGGAACAAGGAATTGGAGGGCGACGAGGGCAAGGCCAAGCACCCCAAGAGCGCGCTCCAGGAATGGGCCGCCGGCAACCGCCGCATGGCCCCGGTCTACGAGGTGGTCGACCGCTCGGGGCCCGACCACGCCGCGCGCTTCACGGTTCGGGTGACGATCCGCAACGTCGGTTCCGCCGAGGCGACCGCGACCAGCAAGGGCGAGGCCGAGAGGCTCGCCGCCAAGGCCTTCATGGAGCGCTTCGGCTAGCGATTTTTCACCGGAAACACGCCGCCAGAGGGGGTGTGGCGGGGGTGTGGCGGGGGTGTCGAGGCGGCTTGGAGACGGCTGGCAAGTGTGTCGCGCGCCGCGAACAGACCGACCCCGTCCGTCCTGAGCTTGTCGGAGGACCGCCGGTTCTTCGTCACCCGCACGGTAAAGAAGAACAGCCCTTCGACAAGCTCAGGGGGAGCGGATAAGAGAGCGCGATGACCGATACCTCTCCCCCCACCCGCTGCGGCGTCGTCGCGGTGCTCGGCGCGCCCAATGCCGGCAAGTCGACCCTCGTCAACCAGCTCGTCGGCCAGAAGGTCGCGATCACCAGCGCCAAGGCCCAGACCACCCGCGCGCGGATGCTCGGCATCGCGCTCGAGACCCTCGGCGACGGCACGCCGGTGCAGATGATTCTCGTCGACACCCCGGGCATCTTCGCCCCGCGCCGCCGCCTCGACCGCGCGATGGTGAGCGCGGCCTGGGAGGGTGCGGAGGCTGCCGACGCCGTGCTGCTGATGGTCGACCCCATCAAGCAGCGCCGCCACGAGTTGGAACCTCTGCTGGAGACACTTGCCGCCCGCCCGGAGCGCAAGATCCTCGTCCTCAACAAGGTCGACCGCGCCAGGAAGGAACCCCTGCTCGCGCTGGCGCAGGAACTGACCAGGAAGGTGAACTTTGCCGAAGTGTTCTTCGTCTCGGCCCTGACCGGCGAAGGCGTGCCGGAACTGAAACACCACCTCGCCGCGATGATGCCCGAAGGCGAATGGATGTACCCCGAAGATCAGGTCTCCGACGCCTCCGAACGCCTGCTCGCCGCCGAGATCACCCGCGAGCAGCTCTACCAGCAGCTCCACGAAGAACTCCCCTATGACAGCGCGGTGCGGCCCGAGAGATACGAGGTGCGCCCCGATGGCAGCGTGGAGATCCACCAGCAGATCGTCGTCACCCGCGACAACCAGCGCGCGATCGTGCTCGGCAAGGGCGGCTCGAAGATCAAGGCGATCGGCGCGGCGGCGCGCAAGGAACTCTCTGAGGTGCTCGGGGTGAAGGTGCACCTTTTCCTCCACGTCAAGGTGCTGGAGAACTGGGCCGAGGACAAGGAGATCTTCGAGGAGATCGGGCTCGACTGGGTGCGTTAGAGCCCCACGCCGCACAGGCTGGCTGGCACACCGGACCACCGCTTTCGTACCGTCAGGGTTGCCGCATCACCCCCTCAGCTAACCCGCTTCTTGTTCGATGCGGGGCTTTCAGGCACGATGTCGCACTATCCAGTGGGGGGTATGGGGCATGAGATCAGCTTCAGATCGCGGACCCGGCTTGGCCGGAAAATTTTTGAATCGTAAGCCATTGGCCTCGCTAATGGGAGGCTTGACGCTGCTGGGGACAGCGGCTGCGGCGGTGCACGCCGACAGCCCTGCCGCCCAAGCGGCGCCCCCCGCCCGCGCACACTTCGGCAAGTCATGGCAAACCGTCGACTGCAAGACCTTCGAGGTGCCGGACAGCGTCGCGGCCCTCGCTGATTGTGGCTATGTCACGGCCCCGGAAGAGCACGCCAAGTCCAACGGCCGCACGATCCAGCTGGCCGTGGTGCGCCTGCGCAGCACCGCCAAGAAACCTTCGGCCGACCCCCTGTTCGTCGAACAGGGCGGCCCCGGCGATTCGACCATCGGCGTGATCGTCAATGTGCTCTTCCCCAACCTGCCGGGGTTGAAGACAGTGCTCGCGACCCGCGACCTCGTGTTCGTCGAGGAACGGGGCACGCGCTATTCCAAGCCCTTCCTCACTTGCCCTGAATACGACGCGAAGAACATCGCGGTCGCCAAGGGCGAGATGGCCTATACCGATCCGAGCTGGTTCAGGACCTGCCAGGCGCGCTTCCAGAAGCAGGGCATCCGCTTGGGCGCATTCAACACCGTCGAGAACGCGGCCGATGTCTACTTCGTGGCCGAGACCCTCGGCTATCGCAGCTTCAACTTCTACGGCGTGTCCTACGGCACGCTGCTGGGGCAATATGTCATCGCCCAGGCCGATCAGCACAAGGCGAAACTCCGCAGCGTGATCATCGATGGCGTCGTGCGCGCAGACATCGACTTCAATGGCGCGGGCGGTCACGCGGCCAGCTTTGCCCTGCGCAACGTGTTCCATTCCTGCGCGCAGGACGTAAAGTGCGGCCGGGCCTATCCCGATCTCGAGCAGAAGTTTCTCGCGATCACCGATCGGCTCAACCGCGAGCCCATCAGCCTGACCCTTACCACGCCGGTGACCAAGCAGCCGGTCGTCACCAAACTCGATGGTCTCGGCTTCGCGACTGCGCTGGTGCCGTTGCTGGGCCGCCCCTATTCGGGCAATACGGCGAACGGCACATCGATCCCGAAGTTGATCCATGCCGCCAGTCAGGGCAATTTCGACTGGGTCGCCGAGAACCTCTCGGGCGATCTCGAATCCAGCGATGGCAGTGCCAAGGGGATGTATCACAGCGTGGTCTGCGTGCGGGAGCAGTCGATGCGGGTGAACCCCGATGATGCCCTGCCTCCGCCCCTTGCGCCGCTGCGCGGCTGGGGGGAGCGCGAAGGCAAGTCGGTGGCGAACGTCTGCGCGGTGCTCGAGGCGGAACGCAAGCCCGTCTTCGCCTATCGCAACACCGAGATTCCCACGCTGGTGCTCAACGGTGCCTATGATCCGGTGACGCCGCAGCCCTACGGGGAAGCCGTGGCCGCGAACCTGAAGAACGCCTACGTCTACACCTTCCCCGGTCTCGGCCACGGGTCATTCTTCCCGGCGGCGGGGATGGCGGCAGGCGATTGTTCGATCACGATCGCCAGCGAATTTCTCGCCGATCCCGCAAAGGCGCCCGACAGCAGCTGCCTTGCCAAGGTCAAGCCGCTGTTCGTGGTGGAGTAAGGCTGAAGGGGCGGGCTAACCCCGCCCCAGCTTCTCCAGCTTGGCGCGCAGCGCGGCCTCGTCGAACGGCTTGACGATGTAGTCGTCGGCACCGGCCGCGATGCCGTCGTGGATGTCCTTGGCCTCGCCGTTCGAGGTGCAGAACACCACCACCGGCTCGCGCGGGGTGGGGATGGCGCGCAGCTTGGCGACGAATTCGATGCCGTCCATCTCGGGCATGTTCCAGTCGGTCAGCACGAGATCGGGCATGGCGTGCTTGCAGCGGGCGAGCGCCTCGTGGCCGTCCTGGGCCTCGATCGGCTGATAGCCGAGGCTGGTCGCGATCTTGGCGGCAACCTTGCGGATCACGCGGCTGTCGTCGACGATCAGGCAGGTCTTTGTCGCTGCGGCGGGCGTTGCATGGCCGGCATAGCGGTCGCGCATCGCCTTGGCGGCAGCGACGATCGCGGCGGTGTCGTCGGGCTCGCTCCCGGCAGCGGCAGGCCGGTGCAGCACGCCGGCGGCGGGAGCAGCGGCGGCGGCAGCAGCGGCGGCAGCGCGGGCGGCTTCGGCTTCGGCCGCGAGATGCGCCTCGTTCTCGGCGAGCTTCTGCGCGAGGGTCTTGCCGTCGTTCGTGGCTCCGCCCGAGCGGCGGTGCGGGCCGGTGTTGCGCTTGATGAGGTTGTGCACGTCAGCGCCCCCCCATCGCTGCATAGCTCTGGCCATAGGCCTGAGCGGCGAAGTCGTCGGCGTAGGGATCGGCCGCTTCGGGCAGCCCGACCACCTCGCCCGGCGTCACGCGGACGTGGAGATAGGGCATCAGACATCGCCGAACTCGGCTTTCTGGTACCACACGTCGAGCACGTCGTAGCTCGCCCACATCCCGTCCGGCTCGCGCAGGCGCAGCCCCTCGCCGATGCGCGGGACCGCGGCGAAGCGGATGCG
>JBJTSG010000182.1:0-6149 GCA_046076505.1 Erythrobacter sp.
CCCAAGGACGTCTCGATCATCGCCAAGATCTCCGGCCGGATCGAGTTCGTCCGCGAGTACAAGGCGAAGCGCAAGATCGCGATCATCCACGAGGAGGGTGAACCCGTCGAGTACCTGATCCCCAAGACCAAGGTGATCGACGTGCAGGAAGGCGACTATGTGAAGAAGGGTGACACCCTGATTTCCGGCTCGCCCAACCCGCACGACATCCTCGAGGTGCTGGGTGTCGAGGCGCTGGCCGAGTACCTCGTCGACGAAATCCAGGAAGTCTATCGCTTGCAGGGCGTGAAGATCAACGACAAGCACATCGAGGTGATCGTTCGCCAGATGCTGCAGAAGGTCGAGATCACCGAAGGCGGGGACACCACTCTGCTGCCCGGCGAGCAGGTCGACCTGGCGGAGATGCTCGAGATCAACGGCAAGCTCGCCAAGGGCAAGATCCCCGCGGAAGGCAAGCCGGTGCTGCTCGGCATCACCAAGGCCTCGCTGCAGACCCGCTCGTTCATCTCGGCGGCCTCGTTCCAGGAGACCACCCGCGTGCTCACCCAGGCGGCGGTCGAAGGGAAGAAGGACACCCTGATCGGCCTCAAGGAGAACGTGATCGTCGGCCGTCTCATCCCCGCCGGGACCGGCGCGGGCATGAACCGTCTGCGCGTCACCGCCAACAGCCGCGACGCCGCTCTCAAGGCGGCGTGGAAGAAGCAGCAGGAGGCGCTTGAGCCTCGGGCCAGCGCGAAGTCGAACCCGAAGCCGACGCGATCGGCTCGGAAGAGAAGATGAAGGCCGCGATGGCGGCGATGGCGAACGCCGCCCCCGCCGCCGACGTCGAGGACGACGGCGAGGAGTAAGTCCCGCCCCGCCTCGTGTGGCATGAAGGGCCCCGCCCGAGCTTCGGCTCCGGCGGGGCTTTTCTTTGGCATGCGACGGGTAGAGCAATTTCGCTATTGCAAATCACTCTTAACTAGCTAGGGTGCCTTCGTCGCCCCGATTCAACTCTCTCCAGCGTGGTTCCATGCCCGGCCAGCCCTTCTTCTTCGCCAAGCCCGCCAGCGTCATCGACAGCCTGGCTGCCCCGCCGCAACTCGATGCGCTGGGTCCCATAGCCGGTCGGTTCATCCATGCGCTGCGGCTCATGGCCTTCTACGATCGCATCGGCCGCGATCCGGTCCCGGAACTCGCCGACAAGCTCGCCAGCGTCGATGTTGCCGCCAAGGCGCTGATCCTCGCCCAAGCTGTGGCGGCGAGCTGGCCCGAGAACGTCATCCTCAAGCGCTTCGGCTGCCGCTACATGAGCCATGACGAGACGACGATCGGCGCCTTCATGGACGCGGCCGTGAACGGCGACCGCACACGTTTCGAGGCGGCGCTCTATGGGCTCGTGCGCCCCGAGCGCTCGCACCGCCTGTGGGAGGGTGCGCTCGCGCTCGTCGCGGCGGAGATGCGCGCCCTGTGAATGCTTGCGGGTACGGGCCCGCGGCTCTACCGCCTGGGCCATGACGACCACCCGCTTCGCCCCTTCGCCGACCGGCCGGCTCCACGTCGGCAACATCCGCACCGCGCTCCACAACTGGATGCTCGCGCGGCAGGCGGGCGGCACTTTCATCCTGCGCATCGACGACACCGACGCCGAGCGTAGCCGAGAGGAATACGTAGAGGCCATCCGCGCGGACCTGGCCTGGCTCGGGCTCGACTGGGACCGCGAGGAGCGGCAGTCGGCGCGGCTCGACCGTTACGAGGCGGCCTTCCAGGCGCTCGGCGCGGCCAGCCGGATTTACCCCTGCTACGAAAGCGCGCAGGAGCTCGAGGTGAAGCGCAGAATCGCGCTCGGCCGTGGACTTCCGCCGATCTACGACCGCGCCGCACTGAAGCTGACGGACGAGGAACGCGCAGCGAAGGAGGCTGAGGGCATCGTCCCGCACTGGCGCTTCCTGCTCGACCATGACGAGCCGATCCACTGGGAGGACGGCATCCGGGGCGCGCAGAAGTTCGATCCCGCACAGCTCTCGGACCCCGTGATCCGGCGGGCGGATGGATCGTGGCTCTACATGATGCCGAGCGCGGTCGACGACATCGACATGGGCGTCACGCAAGTTCTCCGGGGCGAGGACCATGTGTCGAACACCGCCGTTCAAATACAGATCTTTACCGCACTTTATGCTGCAGGTTTCGCCGCAGCAAAGCCGCTCCCCGCTTTCGCTCACGAGGCGCTCTTGGTAGGGCGCGAAGGCAAGCTTTCGAAGCGTCTCGGATCGCTCGGCTGCGACGCTTTCCGCGAGCGGGGGATCGAGCCCGAAGCGATCACTGCGCTGCTCGCGCGGCTAGGAACCTCGCAGCCAATCGAGCCCATCGCCGATCGCAAGTTGCTGATTTCGTGCTTCGATCTGTCCACCTTCGGCCGCGCGCCGGCGAAGTTCGACGAGGAGGATTTGGAGCGCCTCAACGCTGCGATCGTTCACCAGCTGCCCTTCGAGGCGGTCGCGGAGCGCTTGCCGCAAGGAATGGATGCTGCCGGGTGGCACGCGATCCGCCCCAACCTTGCCCATCTCGGCGAGGCGGCGGAGTGGTGGCGGCTCGTCACCGGCCCGATTGCCCAGCCGGAATTGAGCCCGGAAGACAAGGCCTTCCTTGCCGAGGCCCAACAGCGCCTCGCATGGGGCGATGACCCCTGGAGTGCGCTCACCACGGCGCTCAAGGAGGCGACCGGACGCAAGGGCCGCGCGCTGTTCCTGCCGCTGCGCCAGGCGCTCACCGGCATGGACCACGGCCCCGACATGGGCGAGCTCCTCCCCCTCATCGGCGAGACGGAAGTGCGCGAAAGGCTGCGCAAGGCCGCCCTTTAACGGAGCTTGGCGGGGTCTAGACGGGGTGTCAGCCCGGCATGAAGGGGGCTGCACCGGGCCTGGGACACCCCTGGGTCGCAAGGCTCCCCCGGAGCCGGCCCGCCGGCGCTACAACGCCGCGGCGAACAGGCTCGAAAGCTCCATCCAGTCGTCCTCGCCGATCGGATCGCCGGGCGGCACATTGACCGCGCGCGGCAGGGTGCTCGCGAGCTTGTCGCGCTGGTCGGGATCGAGCAGGCGGCGCGAGAGGCTGAGGGCCCAGGCCCGCTCCGCACCGCTCGCCTTGCTGCGCGCAAGATCGCGGCCGATATCCTCCAGACGCTGGTCGAGCGCCGCCGCGACTTCCGGGGTCGTGCCGGGCCCGCGGGCGACCTGCGCCATCGTCACCAGCGTCCGGTAGGCGATGCGCCGGCCGAGATCGTCGCCGGTCGCCGCCAGCACCTTGGCGGAGAGCCGCTCGGCCACCTCGCCGACGCCGAGGCTCGCCGGATCGCCCTGCTGCTGCGCCACGAGACGCGCCAGCCGCCGCGGGGCGAGCAGGGTCTGCACCGTCAGCTGCGCCGCCGCGTCAGCCGCGACCAGCGGGTCGAACACCGGCCCGCCGGCGGTGGTGAAGATCTCCGTGTCGTACTGCCGGTCAGAGCTGCCGTTCTGCGCCGCCGACAGCAGCGGCAGCAGCCCCGCCGGAACGCGCAGCGCCTCGGGGGAAAGTGTCGCCAGCACCGCATCGAGCGCCGCGCGCTGCTGCGGGGGAGCGACGGGTCGGGACGCCTCCTCGCCCGTGCCGTTGACCGCATAGGTGAAGTCCACCCCGCCGATCTGCTTGGCGACCGTCACCAGCTGGTAGCGGTGCAGCAGCCACAGCGGCACGAAGCGGCGCCGCAGGTTGGCAACCGGCTCGCCCGGGGCGAGCGCGCCGAGCCCGAAGCGCGACAGCGCGGCGGCGCGAACCTGCATCAACCGCCCGAGCTCCGCCACCGGGTCCGCGCCGTCGTCCCACAGCCCGCCCCACGCGTAGGCGGTGTCGGGTGCGCGGGCATTGTCGTCCTGCACATAGCGGAAGCCGGTTGCGGCCTTGGCGACCTCGGCCTCCCCCGCGTCGCCGTAGAGCCATCGCACTGTCGCCGTGTCCCAGCTGCCGATGCCCTTGGCATAGGCGTCGGACAGGTCGGGCTTGCCGTCGACGAGCCCGATGCGCGGCGGCGGGTAGTCCATGACCGAGGCGCGGTCCTGGGTGCTGGCGGCGAAGTTGTGCGCGAAGCCGAGCGTGTGCCCGACCTCGTGCGCACCCAGTTGCCGCAGCCGGTCCAGCGCCACGCGGACCGGATCGTTCGGGCTGCCGGTGCGCAGCTCGCCCGCCCCGACCAAGGCCTGGAAAATCTGGATGTCCTGCCGCGCCCGCAGCGAGCCCAGCACCACCATGCCCTTGACGATCTCGCCCGTGCGCGGATCGACGATCTGCTGGCCATAGGCCCAGCCGCGCGTCGCGCGGTCGACCCAGTTGACCATGTTGTAGCGCACGTCGAGCGGGTCGGCGCCCTCGGGCAGCAGCTCGACCCGGAAGGCGTCTATGAACCCGGCGGCGTCGAAGGCCTGCGCCCACCACCCGATCCCTTCGAGCAGCGCCGGGCGGATCTCGTCGGGCGTGTTGCGGTCGAGGTAGTAGACGATCGGCTTCTTGACCCGCGACCGCGGTGCGGCGGGGTCGACCTTCTCCAACCGGAAGCGGTTGGCCAGGTCGGCGACCACCGCCGCACCAAGCGGGGCGGCGTAGTCCACCACTTGCGTCGAAAAGCCGCCGAGCCGCGGGTCGAAGCGCTTGGGCGTGAAGCCGGGCGCGGGCAGGCGCACGAAGCTGTGGTGGACGCCGAAGCTCACCTTGGTCGGATCGGGCACGATGTTCTCGACCTCGACCCCGGGCGTATCCGAGACATAGGTCTGGACCGCGTCGACCTCGATGTTGTCGGGGAAGACCTTGAGCGAGGCGGGGTCGGCAAGGCTCAGCTTCTCGTCGCGCCTGAAGCCCTTGCCGCCCAGCGAGGCCGGGGTGCCGACGCCGAGGCTGTCGATCTCGAGGTTGAGCGAGGCGGCGACCCCCAGCGTGTCGAGTGCGAGAAAGGGCGCGATGTCGATGACGATGCGCCCGTCGGGCAGGGTCTCGGCGATGTCGGCGAGCCACACGGTGGAGATGCCGAAGTCGCCCGCCACCGCCTTTGCACGCGCGGCCTCGCCGCTCGAGTTGCGGAAGCGGGGGTTCTCGAACTGTGCGGCCACCTTGCCCCCGATGCGGCGGAAGGCGAGCAGCCGGGTCTCGCCGATCTTGCCGCGGTCGAGGCTCAGCGGCGCCGAGCCCAACCCGGTGCGCAGCGCCGTGGTGTAGAGGACCCTGAGCGCCACGCCGTCCTCGGCCGGGCGTGGCAGGGTGAGGAGGATGCGGCCCTTGGCGGCATCGGTGCTGACCGGCAGCAGCCCGGCCTCGCCACCAGGCACCGCGACGGGCTGTGCGGGCTTGTCCTGTGCGGCCAGCGGCGCGGACAGTGCCAGCAGCGCCCCGAAGCCGATGCCGATTGCGTGCCGTCCGTTCATCGCCGTCCCCCCCTGTGGTGCGCGCTCCGTGGTCGGCTGAAATCCGCCAAAGCTCAAGCCGCAAAAACGCGCGAAGGTCCGGTTGCATTGTTGCGGGCGCTGGCCGACACACGCCGCATGACTGCCGACCACCCTCCCGCCTGGCGCTTCGCGGTCGATCGCTGGGGCACCTTCACCGATGTCGTCGCGACCACGCCGGACGGGCGGCTGGTGACCGAGAAGCTGCTCTCCGAAAGCCCCGGCCATTATCCCGACGCCGCGAGCGAGGCGGTGCGGCGGCTGATGGCGCGGCATGGGGAAGGCCCGATCGCGGAGCTCAGGATCGGCACCACGGTCGCCACCAATGCGCTGCTCGAGCGCAAGGGCGAGCGGCTGGCGCTGGCGATCACGCGGGGGTTTGCGGATGCGCTCAGGATCGGCTCGCAGGCGCGGCCCGACATCTTCGCGCGCCATATCGTCCTGCCCGAGCAGCTCGCCGCACGGGTGGTGGAGATCGACGAGCGGGTCGCCGCCGACGGCACGGTGCTGCGTCCGCTCGACGAGGACGCGGCGCGCGCCGCCTTCGCGCAGCTTCGCGCCGAGGGCTTCGACGCGCTGGCGATCGTGCTCATGCACGGCTGGCGGCACCGCGACCACGAGGCGGCTCTGACGCGGCTCGCGCGGGAGGCGGGCTTCGCGCAGGTCAGCGTCAGCCACGAGGTCGCCCCGCTGATCCGGCTCGTG
>JBJTSG010000183.1:0-21621 GCA_046076505.1 Erythrobacter sp.
CCGCGCGGCTGAGGGCCAGCGCCGGGCCGTCCGATCCGCCGACCAGCTCGACCACCACATCGACATCCGGGCGGCGGGCGAGCGCGCTCATGTCGTCTTCCCAGGCGAAGCGGGCGATGTCGACGCCGCGGTCCTTGCCCCGGTCGCGGGCCGAGACGGCGACCACCTCGATCGGGCGGCCGGCGCGCGCGGCGACGAGACCGGCATTGGTGTCGAGCAGGCGGATCACGCCCGCGCCGACGGTCCCGATCCCGGCGATGGCGATACGAAGCGGTGCGGTGTCGGCAGCCAAGCGGTCCTCCCTTGTGACACACCCTTGGCGCTTAGCCGCGCGCCCCGTGCGGTCAAGCGCGGATACGCATGAGGATCAGCTTGCCGTGATGCGCCGCTCGCACGGCCCCAGCGCCTCGCGCACCACGGCGTAGTCGCCCGCCGCGAGGCGCCGCTCGGCGGGATCGCGCGACAGGTTGGCGCTGCTCGGCAGCTGGGCGGGGAGCGAGCAGGCAAGGCGGTACCAGCGCAGGGTGTCGCGGGCCGGCGGCACCGCCGCCGAATCGATGATCTCGCCCCACGACACGCCCCATTGCGGGCGCTCCCACGGGCGGCGCAGCACGGTGATCGAGACCGGCGAGCGGTTTTCGGTTGCGAGGAAGATCTGGGTTTCCGATTCGCCCGTCAAGGTGCCGGGCACCGCCAGCGCCTCGCTCACGCCGGTGATCCGCGGGGGCACCTCGGGCGCGTAGAGTTCGGTGAGGATCGGGCGCAGTCGCGCCTCGAGCTCGGGCGTGTAGGCGAGCTGCCCGGCGGGCGACACGAGCTGCACGTCGCCCGCGCGGCCTGCCACCGGCTTGGCGAACAGCACCACCTCGCGCTTGGTCAGCTTGGGCACCTTGCCCTTGGCATCGAGCGGCACGTCGACGAGGTAGGCGAAGGCGCCCGGCACGCCCGCACGCCCCGCAATCAGGGCGACGGTCTGCGCCTCCACGTAGAGCCGCGCGAATCCCTGGGCGAGCCCCGGCGCGCGTGCCGGTTCGAGGGTGGTCTGGCGGCGAATCTGTGCACGGATGACCAGCGGCGCGGCATCTGCAAGGGTCGCGAGATCGGCATAAGTCGGGGTCGCGGCGCTTGTCGCAGCGGGCGCCGCGGGCGCCTGCGCAAGCGCCGCAGAAGCCCCTGCCAGCAGGGTCGCGGCGGCGATGGCATGGAGCGGCAGGGATTTGAAATAGGTCATTAATTCCTCTTTAACCTGTGTTCTGGGCCGCGCCCTGCGGCGCTCCATCTCGGGCGATGCTGTAGCAAAGCCCGTTGGACATGGCTCGGCTTGAATCCGCGCTGAACCGCAAAAGCGTTTGATCGGCTTGGGGATGCCCGTTAAAGCCCTTAGGACTGAGAGCGCGGGACTGGGGACATTGCCGCGGGATACAGTTCAGGTTGCGTGCCGGAGGGTTTGTCCGGAACGTGCCAGCCGGGGATCATACGGGCCGAGCAGAACACGCCGGCCCGTTTGTTCGTATCCGGCGTGGGAGGACCGAAATGACCGGGATCCGCTCGCCAGTCGCCTCGAAACGGCTGGTGGGTGGGGAATGTGCCGATCCCTAGATCGGCGAGTATTTGGAGAGAAAGCGCTGGATGTCCTACGCTAGCCAACAACAAGGTTTGACCGGCCCTAAGCTCGTCTCACTGATCATCGCGCTGTCGATCGTCGGTTTCGTCGGGGCGGGGATGGTCATCTACCTTGCCGTCGACGCCGTCAAAGAGGCGGTCGAGCGGGTCACGACCGTTGACGTGGCCGAACCGCCGCCGCCGCCGCCACCGCCGGAAGAACCGCCGCCGGAGCAGCCGCAGAACACCTCGCCGCCGCCGCCCGTTGCCCCGCCGCCGCCGTTCAACATCGCGCCCAATCCGCCTCCGGTGGAAACGGTGCAGACCCCGCCGCCGCCGGCCCCGGCCTTCACGCGTCCGAGCACGGTGCCGGATGCGCCTCCGGGACCGCCGACCCCGCCCAGGGTTTCCAAGGCGCGCGGCGTGCAGCCGAAGAACCAGCGCAGCTGGGCGGCGCGCATCCAGGAAAATTATCCGCGGCGTGCCGCGCAGGAAGAGATCGAAGGCACCGTCGGCGTGCGTGTCACCGTCACTGGTGATGGCCGTGCCACTGCTTGCTCGGTGACCGCCTCCAGCGGCTCGGCAATCCTCGACCAGGCGGCCTGCACCGACCTTGAGCGCTACGGTCGCTTCGATCCGGCGCTGGACGCGGACGGCAACCCGATCAGCGCTCCCTGGTCCACTCGCATCACTTACAAGCTGAACTGATCAATCGGTCCGGCGGCTTGGCTGCGGGACCCTCACGACACAACTTTCAAGAGGATTTTCGCAATGAACCTTTCCCTTCTTGCCGCCGCCGCTGGCGAAGCACCGCAGAGCGAATTCGGCTTCATCCAGGCCATGGAACAGGGCGGCCCCGTCGCCTGGTCGATCCTCACCGTCATGGTGATCATGTCGGTCGGCTCGTTCTACATCCTGTTCACCAAGCTCTTCGAGCAGAACAAGATCCTCAAGCAGTACAAGACCGTGCAGAGCCAGTTCTGGCGCGCGTCGAGCCTCAAGGAAGGCGCGACCAAGCTCGAGAAGGACGGCGCCTGGCGCCAGCTCGCCGACGATGCGGTCAAGGCCCAGGAAGACCACGGCAAGATGACCGACAGCCTCGAATCGCATGACTACATGCACGGTTCGCTCCAGCGTTCGGAAGATTCGATCAACGCCGTGCTGTCGGGCGGCCTGTCGTTCCTCGCCACCGTCGGTGCGACCGCGCCGTTCGTCGGTCTGCTCGGCACCGTGATCGGGATCTACCGCGCGCTGATCAACATCGGCATCGCCGGCAACGCCTCGATCGACAAGGTCGCAGGTCCCGTCGGTGAAGCGCTGATCATGACCGCGATCGGTCTGCTCGTGGCGGTTCCCGCGGTGCTCGCGTTCAACTGGCTGCAGTCGCGCAACCGTCGCATCTCGGCGCTGCTCAGCACCTTCTCGACCGACCTGCTGGCCTACATGAACTCGAACGGCGCCGTGAAGCCGACGGTCATGGCGGCTCCGGCTGCGGCCAAGCCCGCTGCCAAGCCGGCGGCCGCTCCGGCCACCAAGGCCTGATCGCCAAAGCCGCGCAAGCGGGGGGAGCGGTGGCCCATTGCCTCGCGCCCTCCGCTGCCCGGCCCGCTCGCGCTCGCAGGGGCAGGGCAACCGGCACGGCACAACAAGCCAATGTTTTGACAGGCTAGGAATTCACAATGGCGATTTCTACGGGAGGTGGGGCCGATACCCCAATGTCCGACATCAACACCACGCCGCTGGTGGACGTGATGCTGGTGCTCCTGATCATCTTCCTCATCGCGGTTCCGGTGGCGATCCAGACGATCGAGAAGCTGAAGATCCCGGTGTTCGAATCGATCGAGTCCAAGGACAAGGTCGAGAACCTGCTGCTGACCGTCAGCACCACCGACGACGGTGGCCGGTCGGCAGGCGAACCGGGCTTTGCCGGTGCCTCGCGCAACGGTGAATGCCGGGTCTACTTCAACAACATCACCCCGGTGAACTCGACCGAGCTGGAGAAGATGGCCTTCGACCGTCTCGACGCGATCGTGCAGCGTGCCGGCGGCGCCGAGGCGCTGATGAGCGACCCGGAGAAGATCCCGCAGGTCCACATCCGCGGCGATGCCAACGCCCCGTGGAAGTGCGTGGCGGGCGCCGTCTACAACGTCCAACGCGCGGGCTATCCGATCGTCGGGTTCATCTCGAACCCCGTCGATCCGAACGGCTGACGCCCCAGGCTTTTTTGAGGAGTAACTGACATGGGTATGTCTGGAGGCAAGCTCGACGGCGAGCCGATGATGGACATGAACATGACCCCGCTGATCGACGTTCTGCTCGTTCTGCTGATCATGTTCATCATCACCATCCCGGTCGCGACGCACTCGGTCGACATCGACCTGCCGCAGCCGAACAACAACCCCCCGCCGACGGTTGAGCCGGTCAAGAACAAGCTGGTCCTCAACCCGAACGACCAGATCCTGTGGAACGGCAATCCGATCGACGAAGGGCAGCTCGTCAACGCGCTGCAGCAATCGACGCAGATGAACCCCGAGCCCGAACTGCAGTTCGAGCCGGAGGCACTGGCCAGCTACGACCTGTCGGCCAAGGTGCTGCAGATCATCAAGTCGTCCGGGGTCACCCGCTTCGGCTTCGTGGGCAACGACAAGTACCGCGAATTCAACAAGTGATCCGCGGGCTTCGGCCCGACGATCAAGCAAAAGGGCGCCGCGAGAAATCGCGGCGCCCTTTTTGCATTTCCGAAGGAGCGGTCACACCCCGTCAACACCCCCGCAAGCCCGCGCTAGACCCCTCTTGCACCCCCTCAAGGGTCCCGGTTCCAGGCCGATTTGCCGTATCTTGCGCGAAACAGGTCGAGGAGGTTCAGTCCCCCTCCAGCGGATCGTCAGGCCGCATCGCCGCAGCGATCAATCCCTCGGCCTCCAGCAGCAATTCGTCGTCGACCGCCCCCTGCGGCACCGCCTCGCGCCCGATCATGGTCATGACCGGCACGGCGAGCGGGGACACCCTGTCGAGGCGCACATGCACCAGGTCGCGCTCTGAACGTTCGAGCAGGTCGGCAAGGCGTCCCACGTCGGTCATCCGCGACCGGGCATCGGCCCAGGCGGCCTCGATAAGCACATGATCGGGCTCGTATTTCCTGAGCACGTCATAGATCAGGTCGGTCGAGAAGGTGACCTGCTTGCCGGTCTTCTTCTGCCCCGGATGCTGCCGCTCGACGAGACCCGAGATCACCGCCACCTCGCGAAAGGCGCGCCTGAGGAGGTGGCTCTCGGTCACCCACTGCACGAACTCGCCGGTGAGAATGTCGGGCGATAACAAGGGGGCGGGATCGTCGACCGGCTTCAGCCCCCACACCGCGAGCGTGTAGTCGTTCGCCACGAACCCGCCGGGCAGCAGCCCCCGGTCCTCCATCCGCCGGGTGATGAGCATCCCCAGCGACTGGTTCGCGTTCCAGCCCTCGAAGGTGTAATAGGCGGTGTAGTGCTTGCCGCCGTGGGGGAAGCTCTCGACCAGCAATTCGCCCGGTGAAGGAAGCCGCGAGCGGTGGTCCTGCATTTCGAGCCATTCGCGCACGTCGTCGGGGAAGCGCCCCCAGCCCGCACGGTCGCTAAGCATCGCCTGCACCCGCGTGGCGAGGTGGGTGGTCAGCGGCAGCCGCAGCCCGCCATAGGAGGGGATGGTGGCGCTCTTCTTCGCCGCCCGGACGGTCACGTCCATGTCCTTCACCCCCTCGACCTCAAGGCTCATGCCCGCGAAAAAGAAGGTGTCGCCGGGGGAGAGCGAGGCGGCGAACCGCTCCTCGACCTTGCCGAGACTGCGGCCATTGCGGAAGCGCACGGTGAGCATCTCGGAATCGACGATGATCCCCGCGTTCATCCGATGCCGCTGCGCCTGGCTGGGGTGCGCGAGCCGCCAAGTGCCTGATTTGTCCCGCACGATCCGCTTGAAGCGGTCATAGGCCTTGAGCGCATAGCCCCCGTCGGCAACGAAGTTCAGCACCCGCTGGAAGGTCGTTTCGTCCACCCAGCTATAGGCCAGCGCCGAGCGCACCTCGGCGAGCAACTCTGCCTCTTGGAAGAGCCCGGCGCAGGCGCAGGCCATCACGTGCTGGGCGAGAACGTCGAGGCTCCCCGGGCGGAACGGCTCGCCGTCGCGCTGGCCCTGGTCGACCGCGTCCTTCGCGGCCATCGCCTCGAGGAACTCGAAGCGGTTGCCCGGCACCAGCACCGCCCGGCTCGGCACGTCGAGGCGGTGCCCGGCGCGACCGATCCTTTGCAGGAGCCGCGAGGAGCCCTTGGGCGCACCCATCTGCACGACGAGATCGATGTCGCCCCAGTCGATGCCAAGATCGAGGCTCGCGGTGCACACCAGCGCCCTCAGCTCCCCCCGCGCCATCGCCTCCTCGACCTTGCGCCGCGCCTCGGTCGACAGGCTGCCGTGGTGGATGCCGATCGGCAGATGGTCGTCGTTCACGTCCCATAGGCACTGGAAAATGAACTCGGCGAGGAAGCGAGTGTTGGTGAAAAGCAGCGTGGTTCGGTTGGCCTTGATCGCCTCGTAGAGCTGCGGGATAGCCCAGCGGCCCGCGTGCCCGCCCCAGGGAATGCGCTCCTCGTTCGGCAGGAGGATCTCGACCTCGGGCTCCGCGCCGACCTCGCCGAGCACGAGGTCGGCGGCGGCGATCTCGCCCATGTCGCCCGTCTGCGGGGCGAGCCACTCCTGGAAGTCGCGCGGATTGGCGAGCGTGGCCGACAAAGCGACCCGCTGCGCCTGCGGGGCGATGGCGTTGAGCCGCGCGAGGCTCAATGCGAGGAGGTCGCCGCGCTTGTCGGTCGCGAAGGCGTGGACCTCGTCGATGACGATGCGCCTGAGCCCCGCGAACAGCTCGGCGCTCTCGGGATAGGAGAGCAGCAGCGAGAGGCTCTCGGGCGTGGTCAGGAGGATGTGCGGCGGGCGCTCGCACTGGCGCTTCTTGCGGTCGGACGGCGTGTCGCCGCTGCGAGTCTCGACGCGCACGGGAAGGCCCATTTCCTCGATGGGGCTGAGGAGGTTGCGCTTCACGTCCTGCGCCAGCGCCTTCAGCGGCGAGACGTAGAGCGTATGAAGGCCCTCCCCCGGCGAGGCTTCGCCGGCAAAGTCGCACAGGGTCGGCAGGAATCCGGCGAGGGTCTTGCCTGCCCCCGTGTCGGCGACGAGCAGGGCATGGCGCCCCTTGCGCGCCTTGGCCAGCATCTCCCACTGGTGCCGCCGCACCCGCCAGCCGCGCGCCTCGAACCATGCGGCGACGGCGGGGGGAAGCGAAGGAGCGGGCTCGTGGGCGGTCACCCGGACCATGTGGCCCCGAGGCCCCGCGCCCGCAAGCCGCGGGGTCAGTGCCCGACGCTCTCGCCGCGCTCGAGCCCCGAGGCGGCGAGCTGCGCGTCGATCTGCGCGAGCAGGCGCTCGAGACCCTCTTCGCTGTCGCTCTCAGCCCGCGCGACCAGCACGTCCTGCGTGTTCGAGGCGCGCAGCAGCCACCAGCCATCGGCGGTGTTCACGCGCACGCCGTCGGTGGTGTTGACGCTCTCGACCTCGGGGCCGGGATTGGCGGAGAGGCGTCCAGCAATCTCCTCCATCGCCGCGAACTTGCGGGTCTCGTCGACCTGGAAGCGCATCTCGGGGGTGTTGAGCATCTGCGGCATCGCATCGCGCAGTTGCGTGACAGAGCGGCCCAGCCGGGCGGTCGCGGCAAGCAGGCGAATCCCCGCATAGAGCGCGTCATCGAAGCCGTAGTAATCATCGGCAAAGAACACGTGGCCGCTCATCTCGCCTGCCAGCGGCGCGCCAGTTTCCTTCATTTTGGATTTGATCAGCGAGTGGCCGGTCTTCCACATCAGCGGCGCACCGCCGAGCGCGGCGACGCGGTCGAACAGCGCGCGGCTCGCCTTCACGTCGGCGATCACCGTCGCACCCGGACGGTTCCTCAACGCGTCCTCAGCGTAGATCATCAAGAGCTGGTCACCCCAGATCACGCGCCCCTCGCCGTCGATCGCGCCGATGCGATCCCCGTCCCCGTCGAAAGCCACTCCGAAATCGAGGTTCTTGTCCGCGACGAGCGCCCTGAGATCGGTCAGGTTGGCCTCGACGGTCGGATCAGGATGGTGGTTGGGAAAGTGTCCATCAACTTCGGTAAAGAGCAAATGGTGTTCCCCGGGCAGCTTCGCGGCGAGCGCTTCGAGTGCGGGGCCTGCGGCACCGTTCCCGGCATCCCAGCCGACGCGCAGACCCTCAAGCTGACTGGGCTCGATACCGGCGAGCCCCTGGAGCAGACGCTCGACATACTCGCCAAGGATGTCGCGCGAGGTCACCGTCCCGGTGCCGCTGGCGAACGCCCCGTCTGCTGCCAGTTTCCCGAGCTTCTGGATATCGGTGCCAAAGAACGGGCGCCCCATAAACACCATCTTGAAACCATTGTAATTGGGGGGATTGTGGCTGCCTGTTATCTGAATGCCGCCATCCACCTGTTCACTTGAGGCTTCCGCGTAGTAAAGCATCGGCGTCGCGCCGAGCCCGATCCGCACAACGTCGCAGCCGCTGGTGGTAAGCCCCTCGACGAGCGCGTGCTCGAGCATCGGCGAGCTGACCCGCCCGTCATAGCCGACCGCCACGGTCCTGCCTCCCGCCTCCTGCAGCAGCGTCCCGAAGGCGCGGCCGATCGCCCGCGCATCATCCGCGCCGAGCGTCTCGCCAATGACGCCGCGAATGTCGTATTCGCGCAGCACGGTCGGGTGGAACTGGTGTTGCATGACGTCAGGATCTCCTTGGCAGGTCGCTCGCGGGATGGCGCTAGCCTCGTCCGCACATGGAAAACGGGTTGCACGGAACTGCCTCCGCGATCGCAGAATGCGAGCGCCCCTCGTCCATGCTCGTGATGGGTGAAAAGCCCGTGACAAGGCCTTGTGTCAATCTCGCGATGTTCGGCCTCGCGACGCTATCCCCCAAGCCCGTCGTGCGGGCCGGGCAGTTCGTCGAGCAGCAGGTCGCGGGCAGCATTCGCCTCCTGCATCGCGGCATTCGATCCGCCCTTGTCGGGGTGGACGAGCGCAGTCAGTCGGCGATGGGCGGCGATGATCTCCTCCCGCCCCGCCCCGGCCTCGACTCCCAGCAGGTTGCGCGCGCGCGACACCGCCTGCGCGCGCGGGGGGGCAGGAGCTAGGTAATCCCACGGCCACTTGCCGAGCGCCCAGCGGCAGAACACGCTGAGCAGCGCGAGGACAATGACCGCCTTCAGCATCAGGCGAGTTCCAGTTCGCCCTCGCGGGTGAATTCAGGAAGCGCCAGGGCCTTGATCAGCGCGCGCAACTCTTGTCGGGCGACGAGGTGGCTGGTGCCAAGTTCGCCCAGGTGCCCCTTGTCGAGCAGCGTCAGCCCCGAGGGGAAGAGTTCGCGGTAGATCACGCGCTCGGAGAGCCCCTGGGTGACGCGAAAGCCGACGCGCTTCGCCATTTCGTTCAGCGCCTTGTGGAGGCGGGCCTGGTTCCTCGCCTCGACGTGGCCGGTGCGATTGCGCACGACAATCCAGTCCATCTCGGGCCGCTGCTGCTCGATCGTCATGCGGCTGCGCTTCATGCGCGCTTCCCAGATCAGCTCGGCGAAGAAGGAGAGCTTCCGGACCTTGAAGGTCTCGGCATCGACCTGGCCGATGAGATCGAAGTCGACGAAGCTGTCGTTCATCGGCGTCACCAACGTATCGGCATGCTCGACAGCAACCCGCGCGAAGGGGTCGTCGCGGCCCGGATTGTCGATGATCAGGAAGTCGCAATTGGCCTCCAGCCGCCGGACCATCGCGATGAGGTCGCCCGTGCTGTTGCCGCGAAAAACCTCGCAATCGGGCGTCGGCAGGGTCAACCCGCGCTTCTCGAGCGTGGCGAGGCGGTTCTCGATGTAGCGGTGGGTGGTGCGCTGGCGCGGATCGAGGTCAATGCAGGCGACGCGCGCGCCGAGGTAGGATAGTGCCACCGCGACATGCACCGCGGTGGTGGACTTGCCGGTGCCGCCCTTCTCGTTGGCGAAGACGATCCGGTGCGCATGTCCCTTGCGCAATGTGCGAGAGGCGGGAGGCTGGGCGCGCTCGGCGGGGGACATGGCAGGTCTCTCGGTTGCGGTCTGCGGGCGCGATGCTTGCCGGCGCCCCCCGGCTTGAAATGGGACAGCATGCGCCGCTAGGGCGAATTTAAGCTTTATCCTTGGAGGCGCGAGCGTGCAAACGGTCAACACCCTGCATATGTTGAGAACCGCTTTGGCACAATTGCGCGGTTCCACGGGTGCGCGGATCGCGCTGGTGCCGACGATGGGGGCGCTGCACGAGGGCCACCTGACGCTGGTCCGCCGGGCGCGGGAAGCGGCCGATCATGTGGTCGCCTCGATCTTCGTCAACCCCAAGCAATTCGGCCCCAACGAGGACTTGAACGCCTACCCCCGCCAGCTTGCGGCGGACGCGGCGATGCTCGAGGCGGAGGGCGTCTCGCTGCTGTGGGCACCGGACGTCCAGGCGATGTACCCGGCCGGGTTCGTCACCAGCGTGAGGGTTGCGGGAGTTAGCGAGGGGCTGTGCGGGGCCGCCCGCCCCGGCCATTTCGACGGCGTGGCGACGGTTGTCTGCAAGCTCTTCAACCAGGTCGCGCCCGACATGGCGTTCTTCGGGGAAAAGGACTTCCAGCAGCTCGCGGTGATCCGCACCATGGCGCGCGACCTCGACCTCACTGCCCCGCACGTGGACAACATCATCGGCGTCCCGACGGTGCGCGAGGCGGACGGCCTCGCGATGTCGAGCCGCAACCGCTACCTCTCGCCCGAACAGCGCGACGCAGCCGCCGCCCTGCCGCGGGCGATGTGCGCGGCGGTGGCCGCGATCGAGGGCGGTGCCGAGGTGACAGGGACGCTGGCCGCGCTCGAGGCCGCGATCATCGCCGCGGGGTTCTCCATCGTCGATTATGCCACTCTCGCCGACAGTCGCTCGCTCGCCCCGCTCGCAAGCCTCGGGTCAGAACCCGCGCGCCTGCTGGTCGCGGCGCGGATCGGGGGCACGCGGCTCATCGACAACATGGGGGTTGGCGCCTGAAACGCCAAATGGCGTTGACCTGCCGACGCAAACGGTGGCATTGGCGCCCCACGCGTCCGAGCGGGTATAGCTTAGTGGTAAAGCTCCAGCCTTCCAAGCTGGCTATGCGGGTTCGATTCCCGCTACCCGCTCCAGCCCTCCACAACTCCATGAAATCGCTGAAAAATCTGCCTCTCGGCAGGCGGAATCTCGCGCTTGGGTCACAGAAGTGGGTCACAACAGTGACCCCGAGGTCCGCGCAACGCTCTCAGATCGTTCGGAAAATCGTCCTCGACAGTGGGTCACAGCAGTGGGTCACAAATGGTCCACACGAGGATTGTCGCGGCGAGGTTCGGTCTATCAATCTCGGGTGAGAGTTCCTGCCGACCTCAGGACGGTTTCAGGCCGAGACAACCTTCAATGCTATTGCCGCCGAGTTCTGCGCGAAGCGGCGGAGCGATGGTCAAAAGGCTTGGGCGGTGAGCACGGCCACCCGCAGCGAATATCTGCTGTCGCTGCTCAAGGGCTCGATCGGCAAACTGCCCATCACCGATATCGAACCCGCCGATGTGCTGATTGCCGTCCGCAAGATCGAGCGGAAAGGCCAACTGGAAAGCGCTCGCCGCATCCTGCAACTGGCCGGAGCAGTGTTCCGCTATGCGGTCGCAACCGCCCGTCTCACTTCAGACCCGACCCGCGATCTACGCGGCGCTCTGACAGCGCCGACCGTCACCCACTAGGGCGCAATCATCGACCCAGCGCGTGTGGGCGAGCTGCTGCGTGCCATCCACGGTTACGAAGGTCAGCCGATTACGAAGCTGGCGATGCAACTGGCCCCGCATGTATTCGTCCGCCCGGGCGAGCTGCGCCACGCCGAATGGAACGAATTCGATTTCGAAGCGGCCTTGTGGACCATCCCGGCGGGCAAGACCAAGATGCGCAAAGACCATATGGATCGCTTGCGCGATGCGGGGTACAGTAGCCCGATCAGCCAATTGAAAACGGCAGTTCTCGGCCCAGAGGCGGTCGTTCAAGTTCGTCGCAATGAGCGTCTGGTCTCTCAGAAGCAGTCATTCCGTTTTCGGGGCCGCACAATGACCGTTTTCATATGCGGAGCAGCACAATCGGTCGTCAGTCAGGCACACCGCCGGCACGCACCGCCCCGAAGTAGCGCTCACGGCAGGCAGGGTCTTCGAAGGGCAGTGACTGGATGATGAAATCGCCCAGACCCTTGGGATAGATTGCGAGGAAGCGTGCGCGGCGGCTCTCGAGCTCCGCCTCGAGGCCGAGCGCCGCAGCGGTCGCTATGCCTGTCATCAGCGCGGAAGGGTGGCCGTCATCGGTCGCAAGTGCGGAGCGGATATGCTCCTCGGCGCTATCGATCTCACCGATCATGAAATCGGCCATGGCTCGCCCGGACAGCAGGCCATTGGCGCCATAGGCCAAGGGGTTCAAACGCGTGCTCCGGTCGAACATCCGGTGCGCCTCGGCCGCTTCGCCCTTCATGGCGTGCATCCACCCGCCACAGATCCATGCGGTGTACTCGTTGGGATTGAGGCCGATAGCCCGATCAATCGCACCGCGAGCCGCAGCGAAGTCCTTGGCCATATAGAACAGCGCCGTTCCGGCGGTGGCCTGGGTGCGGGCATCATTGATCCCGAGCCGCAGCGCAGTGCGGCTCATTTCGGCATAGTGCTGGATTTCCTGCGGGCCGGTGATTGCATTGGCATAGGCTGCTGCCCATGGCGCCATCGCCAGAGCGGGATGAAAATTGGGGTCGAGCGCGATCGCCTGCTGAAACATCCCGAGGGCAGTGGCGTAATCGCGGCCCTCCAGGCTGAAGCCAGCGAACAAGCCCCGCAGATAATAGTCATAGGCCGCTGGCGAGGCGGTGGGTCGCTCGCAGCGCACCCGGTGGGCCTCGGCCTGCGCGCGCGGCTCGACTTCCACTGCGATCGCCGTCGCGGCGCTTTCCTGCAAGTCCCAGACATCGTCGAGAGCCCCTTTGATTTCACCCAGCGCCAGCGGCTGGCCCGACAGGCCGTCCAGCGCTCGCCATCGCAGCCGCAGTCGGCCATCGAGGGAACGGGCGATGCTGCCAGTTACCAGCATATCGGCACCGAGCGACTCCGCCGCCTGCACCGGATCGGAGATTTCACCGCGCATGGTCGCGGTCGATGCCCCGGCTACGACATCGATCGAGCGAAACCGCGACATCGCGTGGACCAACCCTTCAAAGAATCCGTCAAGCACATGGCCGGGCAAGGGCTCCATACTGTGGTCGGCAAATGGCAGCACTGCCACAAGCGGACTTGCCGCGCTTCGCGTCCGGCCTGCCCGAAGCTTGTCCGCAGGTGTGTGCGCCTTTGCGTCGGGCTCTCCCGCCATCGCGCAAGCTGCGGCGACAGCCTCCAGCAGCTCGACCTTGCGGGTCTGGTCACGGATCGGGATCGACTGGATCGCCGGCGCGGCCAAACCAAGCGGGAACACCTTCAGGAACCGCTGCGCAGCGCTCCGGGCCTGCGCTTGGTCACCCGACGCGACCCCCGCAGCCATTGACACGACATGACCGCCGACATGACCCGGCAGGCGTTGCAGCGCGCGTTCGGCAAACTGCGAGGCCGCGTCGTGGCGTCCGGCGAGCCAGTGGCAGAAGGCACGGCCACCATCCACATTGTCGAGATGGGCATCGTCGGGGTCGCATTGCTCTGCGCGGTCGAAATGCACGAGCGGCTCGTCCGATTCTCCTGCCATCGCACGCACCCAGCCACTGGTGCTCCAGGCCACGCGCGACAGAGGATTGGCCCGGACTGCCTGTGCAGTCGCCCTCAGCCCGGCGTCAAAATCGAGCCCAACATGCACCGCCGCCCATGCACCTACTGAAAGCGCCTCGGCATCGTCGCTGCCGAGCGCAATCGCGCGGTGCGCTTGCATAAGAGCTTCCTGACGCTGGTTTTCCTGCTCGCGGTAGCCGAGACAGGCCTTGGCCCAGGCGGCTGCGCCAATGGCTCTGGCAAAACGATCGTCCTGCGCAATCGCGCGCTCGAAGAAATACAGTGCCTGTCGGTAATCCGCTGGGGTTGCAGCAAGGCCGAGCACCACACCGGCGTGAAAATGATCCCACGCGCTGCGCCGGTCATCGGGCGTGGCGAGGGCTCTGGCCCGCGCCACCTGCGTCAGCCACCGCGAGGCCTGCACGGCAAGCCGGCCGGGCAGTTCATCGATCATGGCCTGGGGATCGTCCGCCGGATGGACGGTTTCCCAGCTCAGCAGGACATCACCCCCGGCTGCCTCGATGATGTTCGCCCGGACTTTGATCGACCCATCGCGCGTCAGAACCGAAGCGCTCAGTAGATACCCCACACCCAAGTTTGCTGCGATCTCTGCGGGGTCCGCGATCATGCTTGCATAGGGAAGGACAGCGGCAGGGCTGCAAACGCGGATTTCGCGGAAGCGGGCCAGCATGTGGGCGGCAGTTTCGGCAAAGGGGGCGACAAGATCAGGCGGGATCGTGCCGCGGGAGTGATCGATCAGGGGAAGGATCGCAATACTGGGCCGTCCGTCCGCAGACGTAGAGACTGACGCCGCCGCCGGGGCTCTGTCGCACGACGTTGCAGGGATGCCATTAGGTAGGGGCGCGACCTCACCGGCTTTGAGGAGACGCCGCAAGCCCGGTTCCTCGGAAAGGCCTAGCGATCGGCGATGGCGCTGCACACTTGCAACAAGCTCCTCTGCCTCGGCGCGCCGGCCGGTCTGAGCAAGAGTCGCAACCAGCGCCGAGGCCGCGTCAGGGTCGGCCGGGTCGAGCCTCAGCAAGCGGCGCAGGTGGCTAACGCGCTCCTCGCCATCGGCATCGCGGACAAGCTGGCGCGTCAGGCGCAGCGCAATCATCCTGAAGTCCTGCCGCTGCGCTTCCAGCCAGGCGGTATATTCGGGCCGGTCCGGCAGCTCGCAATCTTCGAGCAATTCGCCGTGCATCAGATCGAGCACGGCAAGACAGGCCTCGGGATGGCTCGCCTGCGGATCGATCGCGGCGGCCATCGTCTGGACGTCGAGGGCATCGACCATGGCGCTTGCGCAATCGATCCTCACCGCATCGCGTTCGCTGATGAGGCGCTTGTGATCGTCGCCGTCGAGCAACGGGCGCAGCTTCGACAGGCTCCAGCGCAGCGCGGCGCGGGGATCGTCCGGCAGATCGAAGAAGATGTCGCACAGCCGCTGGCGGGACACCGGGCGCGGGGACAGCGCCAGAAAGCCGAGGATCGCGCGGGTCTTGCGCGATGCCGGTAGCGCCAAGGCAGCCCCGTCCCGCTCGACATGCAACGGGCCGAACAGGCGCAAGGCAAACGGGGCGGGGGCGGCGCTCATGGCCCCGTTTATCAATTTCAACGCCGATTCAAACGCCATTTCCACGGATCACACGACGCTGGCGCAAACGCGGCGCGCTGAAAGGGCCGGCACCCAAAACCGGCAGACACTGCCACAGCCAAGAGAGAAACCGACCATGAGAACGACCTATTTTGCGATGATGATCCCGGCCTGCGCGCTGGCCGCACCGTGCCAGGCCGAAGACCACCCCTTCGACGGCCCGCGCGTCGGAGTCGAGGTCGCCTACGAGGACTACGGAGCCAATGTCGAGGGCGAGACGATCGCGGCTGTCGCCGGCTGGGACTTTGCCGTGGGCGAGAAGGCCGTGATCGGGATCGAGGCGCGCTACAACCTCCACGACGTCGAAAGCTCGCAGACCACTCGCACTCCGGCGGGGTTCAACCAGACCGCAGACGTTGCGATCGACGAGAACTGGGGCGTTGCGGCAAGGGTCGGCGTTGCCGTGACCGACAACCTGCTGCTGTTCGGGCAGGGCGGCTATGAGCGTCTCGATATCGCCGCCTTCCGCACTGTGCGCGCCGATGCCTGCGTGCCGCCCACGGGCTGCGTCATCAGCCGCACCGATTTCTCGCTGAGCGATGATATGTGGACCATCGGCGCAGGGCTGGAATGGGCCGCAACCGAGAACATCCGCCTGCGCGCGCAATACACTTACGGCGAAAGCGACTCCTATGATCGCAACCGCGTGAGCCTCGCAGCGGCGTTCCAGTTCTGACCTCTGGCCCGCCATACGTCAGACAGCACGGCAAGGCGGCCCTGCGCACGTGACCCACGGCGACCAGCCTGGCAGGGGAGCCGGCCCCGTCCGGAACCCCGGAGACAGCTCCTCCCCCCCGGAGCTGTCTCTTGCCGTGCTGGAGTGTGACGAGGGCCAAGCCCAGGCTCACCTCGCCGCGCTTGAGGCGCTGTTGCAATCGGCGGCGGGCAATGTTTGCGTCACCGAAGTCACCAGCACCTGCCTTGCCATCGAAATCGATGCGCCGCCTGTCGCCTTGGCGCGCCTCAAGGGCGCTCTCAAACTCGCAGGGGCAACGATTATGACAGGCGTGACATCTGGCGAGCACCCTCTCTGCGTCATTCTGACGATGCGCCCAGCACCCAATGCGGATCGCTTGACATGAAGATTGCCCCCAAAATTGCCGGAGCCATGACGCTCATTGCTGAACTCGAGAGCGGGCGCTGCGCCGAACAATCACAAGCCACAGGAGCAAAACCATGAGCCCTCGGAGGTTCCTCACCGCAGCCGCGATCGCCATCGCCATCGCGGCGACGAGCCCCGCCGTGATGGCCGCGAGCCCCGATGACAGCGTCATCACCCGCTATATCGAGCTGTGCGAATGGCTGACGGACGTGCGCTACACCCCAGCCCAGCGTCAGGCCTTGCGCGCGCAGGTGGAGGCCTACTGGCAACGCGGCGACCAGCGCCGGATCGACACCGTGCTGCGCAGCCTCGACATGCACCGGCAACTGGCCGAGGCTACCCCTGCGCTGCGCGAGACGACGCTGGCCAAGGTCAGGCCCGGCGTGCTGGTATCCTTGCAGAAGGATGCCGCTGACGGCGGCACCGATTCCGCCTGGCTGTATCAGCAATTCCTCGCCGCCAATCCGCCGCTGGCGCAGGGTCATGCAGGATCGGTTCCGCTCACCCGCGACATGGTGGATGCGGCGCTCGAGTACGAGCATTTCATTAAGGGCACCGTACTCAACCGCGGCGCGCCTGCTCCGACGGCGGCATCGCGCCGGGCTGCCTATGCCGCCGCGGCGCGCGACTATCCGCGCCTGTCTGCCGCCCAGCAGCTGGAGATCGCCGCGCAGCCCGGCCGCCTGATCGAAGAGCGCAATCTCTGGCAGCTGGCCGGGCGGCAGGGGCAGGCGTTCCTGCGCGCCGAGATGGGCGGCAACCTGACCACGCAGGATCAGGCGCTGATTGCCGAGGCGCGGCAGGCGCAATCGAGTGCAGGGTGGGCGGGCGCCCAGTCCGAGATCAACGCCTTCAACCAGAACACCCAGACCATCATGGGCAGCGGCACCACCTGGAACTCGGCCGCCGGACGCTGGGAACAGCGCGGCGGCATCATGACCGAATACGACAGCGGCGTGGTGCGCGTGCCGTGAACACGAGCGCCGGAGACATGAACATGAAAGCACTCCCGATAGCCCTGATTACCACGCTGCTCGGTGCCTGCGCGGCGATCCAGCCTGCGCGCATGGCGCTGCCCGCGCCGCTGGCCGAGGAGCCCGCACTTGTCTTCGAAGGCATGGGCTTTGGCCAGAAGGGCCGCTTCACCGCCGGCCCCTATGTCGCCAGCTTCACGCGCTCCGACACGCGCCTTGCGCTGTTCGATGCGCTGGTCGAGCGGCGCTCGGGCAAGACGTCCTTCGACTTGGAGGGCCCAGGCATCGACGGCGCGATTGAGGCCGAATGCCGCGTCGGCGAGCGCACGATCAATATCAGCGTGATCAGCTTCACCCCCAAGCCGATGGCCTATCTCTGCCGCTTCTCGCATCTGGGCCGAGCCTTGCCTGCGCGGTTCGAATTGCAGGAGGAACGCCGCGGGCTGGCCGGGATGCTGATGCGGCAGGGCCGCCGGGGCCAGCTCGCCTTCGATCATGTGGTGATCGACATGATCTCGGTGCACCGGCTGCAAGGCTCGGGGATCGAGACCGGGACGCCGATCGGCTACCTGTTCGAAAGCGAAGGGGCGGCGGTCGGCTCGGTCGAGCTTAACGGCAAGCCTGCTGTGCGCTTTACCTCCGGCACCGATGCCCCGACCCGCCGCGCGGTGATGATCGGCGCGACTGCGCTTGGCGTGCTGTGGGACCCTGCCGAAAGCGCCCTCGGGCGCGAGGCGGAATAGCGCGTTGCCGCAAGCCAACCCCGATAACTTCCAATCCCGAATTGAAAGGCCCCAACCCGTGTCCAGCACTTCTCTCACCCTCTCCCGGCGCAGCCTGCTGGGCTCAGGCATTGCTATGGCCGCGCTGCCACTCCCCGCTCTTGCCCAGAACCCGGCACCGCTCGACCCGCAGAGTGCGGCGGTCCTGGCCTTGTTCGAGCCGTCAGCTGGCCCGCAAGGCCGTGCCGCTTTCCATGCCGAGCGGCTTTCGCCTGCCGGCCAGCAGCGTTGGGCATTGGCGCCGTTTGAGAGAGTGTTTGGCGAGATCGCTGATCTGTCGGGCGGTTTCGATTTCGTCGCAGCCGACAGACGCGGGGCGACCTTGTGGCTCACCGTTCGCGCGCGCCGCCAACAGGTCGAACGCACGCTGCGCGTTCGGATTGACCGCGAGGATGCGACGCGGATTTTCGATGTTCTGGCCTCGCCGACGCCGACCCCTTTTGCCGGACCGCTGCCCCAAGGCCCGATTGCCCCTGCCGATCTGCCTGCGCTGGTCGCCAACAGGATCGCCTTTTCCGCAATGCGTGACGAGTTTTCGGGCGTATGCCGGATCGTCGCACCCTCGGGCGAAGTCGCATATGAAGCCGCCTTCGGGCTGGCGTCGCGCGCGCCAGAGGTGCCCAATACGCCTGCCACCCGGTTTCATCTGGGTTCGGCCGATAAGAGCTTCACCGCGTTGCTGGTGGCACGACTGGTGGCCGAAGGACGGCTGACCTTCGACACGGCGCTCGCCGACGTCTTGCCGGATTATCCCAACGCCGATTTCGCCCACGCCTGCACCATCCGCCATTTGCTCAGCCATTCTGCGGGGCTTGGCATGCTGTTCAATCGGCCAGGTTATCATGGAGACAAGCCTTACTCTCGCGTTTCCGAACTGCTCTCGTCCTTCGCCGCCGAGCCTCCGGCATTCGCGCCCGGAAGCGGCGCCGCCTACAGCAATGAAGGCTTTGTCGTCCTCGGTGCAGTGGCCGAGCGCATCACGGGCGAAAGCTGGTACGACCTGCTCGACCGGCATGTCTATCGCCGCGCGGGCATGCAGGCGAGCGGCCACTTCCTGCATCAACAGCTGCCCGAGCGGGTCGCGGTCGGATACCGCTATCATCAGGACGATCACCTCGGCCTCGCGCCGCGCCGGCCCAATGATGATTTCCGCGGTTATCGCGGCAATTCATGCGGCGGCGGCTATTCGACTGTGGCTGACATGACGGCCTATTTGCGGGCCCTGCGCGCAGGAAAACTGCTCGATCGCGCACTGCTCGGTCAGATGGTGGTGCAGCAGCCGGGCGGCCTTGGCGAATATGGTCTGGGCTTCATGGTCGAACCGCTCGCCGAGGGCCGGACCCTGATCGGCCATGGCGGCGGCGGGCCGCATAGCGGTGTCGACGGCATGAACGGGATCATCTGGGAGACCGGTTGGGCCTTCTCTGTGCTGGGCAATTACGATGCCCCCTTCGCCGGCACGGTCGCAGACGACATCGCCGCGATGCTCGCCCGGCTGCCCGGTTAGGGGCCTGCCTCGGAACCTCTCGTCCAGATCGCCCCCAAAACCAACTGGAGCATCCCTTATGCCGATTTCATCACTCCCGATTGCCGCCGCCCTCGTCCAAATGGCTCTGGGCACGGCCGCCTTGCCGCAGGCTACGGCACACCCGGTGTCCCTCGATCGCGAAGATGCGCTGACCGCCCTTGGCATTGCGGTCCGTACGTCTGGAAGCGGTCGGGTTTCCTTCACGGTCCAGCAGGCCGCGATCTCCGACAGGCCAATCTCCGCTTCCTGCAACATCAAATCCGGCCGTTTTGCCGGCAGCAATGGCGCGATGCGAAAGCAGCCGCGCGCGATCGTGTGCCGCTTCGCCGAGGCAGGGCGCTGGCTGCCGGTTCGCCTTGAACTGCAAAGCTCTCCGGGTCGCGGAATGGTCGGTGATGGATCGAATGCCATGCGCGGCGAACTGTCATATGGAAGGCTGCGGTTTGCCGTCAGCCCGCTGGCGACGGGCTTCGCAAGCGGCGCTGCAACGCCTACCCGTTATCTCTTCACAATGAGCGAAGCGCCGGCTGCCAACGTCGCCATCGGCGAGAAATCGTCGGTTCGCGTCGCGCAAGGCGTCGACGGATCTGGGGTGCGGGCAATTCTGCTGGCCGCAGCCGCCATGACCGTCCTGTCGCCCCCGGCAGGATAAGGCCTCCGGCTTTAGCATCGCGTCGGCCAGGGGCTGCGCCGTTGCACGCAGGCGCGGCAGCCTCGGTCCCTCGCAGGCCATCACCCAGCAAACCGGAGCAAGCATGGCTCGGATCACCGAACTGCGGTTCAAGGCCGTGAGCGAGGACGCGCTCCGGGTCATCGGCACGCAGCGCCAATGGCGTGCAGCCGACGCCGCCTACGCCGAGGCGGCCAGCACCCGTGCCGCAGCCCAGGTCAGCGTGCTTCGCGCTCTCGGCGGCGGCTGGGAAGGGAAGACGGACGACTCCTGCGCAACCGGCAGCTGAGGTCCTGATTTCATCGGCTACTGGGTCGGCGGGACCGCACCCAAGCGGTGCGCATCGTCCGGGGGAGCCGTGACAAAGCCGGCAAGCCGCGGCTTTATCCGGCGCTCGAAGTCGTCGATGATCTCTTAGACCACCGGCACCAGCACGAGGCTGAGCAGGGTCGAGGAGATCAGCCCGCCGATCACCGCCACTGCCATCGGCTGGCGGAACTCGGCGCCCTCACCAATGGCCAGAGCAGTCGGAAGCATCCCCACCATCATCGCCAGCGTCGTCATGACGATCGGCCGCGCACGCTCGCGGCAGGCGGCGATGATCGCTTCGCGCTGCGAAGCCCCCTCGCGCTCGCGCTCGATCGCGTATTCGACGAGCAGGATCGAGTTCTTGGCGGCGAGGCCCAGCAGCATCAGGAAGCCGATCATCGCGGGAAGGCTCAGCGACAGGCCGGTGAGGAGCAGCGCGAGGAAGGCGCCGCCCACCGACAGCGGCAGCGCGGAGAGGATCGTGATCGGCAGGAAGAAGCTGCGGAACAGGAGGATCAGCACGCCGACGATGAGCAGAACGCCCGCCGCGATGGCGAGGCCGAAGTTCTTCTGGAGGTCGGCAAGGTCCGCCGCTTCGCCATAGACCGCCTGGCGCACGCCGGTGGGGAGGTTTTTCAGCGTCGGCAACTTGCCGATAGCCTCGAGCGCGGTGCCGAGTTGGGCACCGTTGAGATCGGCCTGCACGGCGATCCGCCGCTCGCGGTCGAAGCGCTGGATTTGCGCAGGACCCGCCTCGAAGCTCAGGTCGGCGACAGCCGAGAGCGCAGTGGTCCGCCCGTCGGCGGTGGGCACCTGCAAGGCGCCCAGCGTGGCCAGGTCGGTCTGCGCACCCTCGGGCAGGCGCACGCGGATCGGAATGCGCCGCTCGCCCTCGGAAAGCTTGGGCACGTTCGCGTCGATGTCGCCGATGGTGGCGACCCGCATGATCGAGGCGAGCGCGTCCGAGGTGACGTTGAGGCGCGCGGCATCTGCCGGGCGAGGACGAATGATGAGCTCGCCGCCTGGCGGGGGCGTGGTGGTGCGCACGTCGCTGATGATGGTGAGCTGGCGCATCTCGCGCTGCAGGCGGTCGGCGGCGGCTTGCAGCGCGTCGCCGTCGTTGCTGGCGAGGATGATCTCGACA
>JBJTSG010000184.1:0-8303 GCA_046076505.1 Erythrobacter sp.
CGCCAGCAGCTCGCCAAGTATGTCGAGCAGTATCCGACCCATGCGAAGATCAGCTACGGGCGCAACCTCTTGGGCCGCGCCTTCCTTGACGACAAGATGCCCGAGGACGCGGCGCGCTGGTTCCTCAAGAACTACCAGGCCAACAAGGCCGGCGAGAGGGCGCCCGACAGCCTGCTCTACCTCGGCGCCTCGATGATCGCGATGAAGGACACCAAGCGCGCTTGCATCGCGCTCGCGGAGTTCGCCGAGACCTATCCGGCGGTCGCCGCCGGGCGTCTCGCGACCGAATACCAGGCGAACCGCGCCAAGGTGAAGTGCTAGGGCAGGCAGCGGCGCGCCTTGCCGCCGACCTCGCGGTCCTCTGGCCCGAGGCGGAGCGCGCGGGGCCGCTCGGCCTTGCGGTTTCGGGCGGCGCGGACAGCCTCGCGCTCCTGCTGCTCGCGCATGAGGCCCTCCCCCGCGCGATTGCCGTCGCCAGCGTCGATCACGGGCTCAGGCCCGAGGCAGCGGGCGAGGTTGCCCTCGTCGAGCGTATCGCTTCGGAGCGCGGCATCCCCTTCACCGCTCTCAAGGTGAGACTGTCTCCCGGCAACACCCAGGCGCAGGCGCGCGAGGCGCGCTATGCCGCGCTCGCCGCTTGGGCGCGGGAGACGGGTCTGGGCGCAGTTGCCACGGCCCACCATGCCGACGACCAGGCCGAGACCTTGCTGATGCGCCTCAACCGGGGAAGCGGGTTGTCCGGCCTTGCGGGCGTGCGTGCGCGGACCGTCATCGCCGACACCGGGGTGCCGTTGCTCCGGCCCCTGCTCGGTTGGCGCAAGGCGGAACTGGCAGCGGCGGTCACCGCGCAGGGGCTGACGCCGGTCGAGGACCCCTCGAACAGCGACCTTGCCTTCGATCGCTCCCGGCTGCGCGCGCAGCTTGCCGCAGCGGATTGGCTCGACCCCGTGCAGATCGCCGCCAGCGCCGCGCACATCGCCGAAGGCTGGCAGGCGCTCAGCTGGTATGCCGAGCTCGACTGGCACGAGATGGTGGTGAAGGACGAAGCGCGGCCGGGTTTCACCTATTGCGCGAATGTGCCGCGGATCATCGCCATCGAGACGATCATCAGGATCATCCGCGAACTCGGCGGCCACGCCACCCGCGCGGAGGCCGCGCGCGCCTGGGATCGGCTGTGGGCGGGCGAGAACGCCTCACTGGGCGGCGTGCTGGCGGTGCCGGGGGTGGAGAAGGTCGAGAAGGTCGGCGTGACGATGCGGGTGTGGCGCTTCAGGCCCGAGCCTGCGCGGGGGAGCGTGAACTAGAACCCTCACGTCCCTCTCCGTCGCGCAGCGATGGGGAGGTGGCGCCGCGGAGCGGTGATGGAGGGGTAATGGCGGTGGCAGAAGTAGGCCCCCTCCGTCAGCCGCCTGCGGCGTCTGCCACCTCCCCATTCCTTCGGAACGGGGAGGAACTCCGCCTCAGAGAACCTTGTCGCCGAGGCCGATCATCTTGCCGCGGGTGATGATCACCTTGTCCCCGCGCTTCGCCGCCGCGAAGAGCTTGGCGGCGAACTTGTCGGGCACGCCGATGCAGCCGTGCGAGGCATAGCCGTTCATCACCGGGGAGCCATGGATCGCGATCCCGTCGCGGGTAAGCCGCAGCGTCCAGGGCATGGGCGCGTTGTTGTACTTCTCGGAGACGTTGTCGCGCTCCTTGGTGAGGATCGGGAAGACGCCGAGCGGGGTGGGGTGTTCCTGCGTGCCCACAAGCACGACGGCGGTGCCGATCTCGTGCCCGTCGCGGAAGGCGCTGATCACGCGCGCCCGGAGGTCGACGGTGATGACCAGCTGGCCGGCCTCGGGCGCGGCGCTCTCGTCCCAAAACCAGTCGCCGTAGCGGATCGTCCCCTCGACCGGGAGGATTGACTTGACGACGAACCCCTGAGCGGGACGGACGGCCGGCTTGCTCGCGGCCTTCGCCTGGGAAGGCGCGGCAGCGCGCGGGGCGGCGGCGGGTAGCGGCTGAACGACCTCGCGCGCGATCATCCGCACCGCCGGGCCGCGCGGCGCGGGAGCCTCCTGCGCGGCCGGACGGTTTTCGTCGGCGATCGGCGGCAGGCCGGCATAGATCGCGGCCGCTTCCTCCTGGCCCTGCGCCTCGCTGGAGTCGGGATCGACCGCCTCGAAGGCCCCCTTGGCGCGCGCGACGACAGCCTGTGCCGCGTCGCCCGCGCGGGCGGGGGAGTTCTGCGCCGAGGCCGCGTATTGCAGGACGGCGAGGGCGATGAAGAAGGCGAGGGCGCGGATCATGCCGGGCAATATGCCGCGTTAGCCGGAAGGTTGCCAGCCGTTAACCAAGGCGCGTCCCGACCGGGGACGCGCGGGGGATGGGGGTTAACGGAAGCGCAGCGTCAGGCGAGCGCGCCGAACAGGTCGTGCGCGTCGGCGTCCTCGATGGTGACGTCGACGATATCGCCTGGGGCGAGGGTCTCGGGCACGTTCCTGAGGTAGACCGCCCCGTCGATCTCCGGCGCATCGGCCTGCGAGCGGCCGGTCGCGCCGATGTCGCCGTCCTCGTCCGCCTCGCCGACCTCGTCGATGATGACGGGCAGCGTGCGGCCGACCTTGGCGGCGAGCTTGGCGGCGGAGATGCGCTCGGTCACCTCCATGATCCGGGCGTAGCGTTCCTCCTTGACCGCCTCGGGCACCTGGTCCGGCAGCGCGTTCGCGGCCGCGCCCTCGACGGGCTCGAAGCGGAAGGCGCCGACGCGGTCGAGCTGGGCCTCTTCCAGCCAGTCGAGGAGGTAGCGGAAGTCCTCCTCGGTCTCGCCCGGGAAGCCGACCACGAAGCTGGAGCGGATCGCGATATCGGGGCAGATCGCGCGCCACGACTTCAGCCGCTCGAGCACCTTCGCCTCGTTGGCGGGGCGGCGCATCAGCTTCAGCACCTTGGGGCTCGCGTGCTGGAAGGGGATGTCGAGATAGGGGGTGAGCAGCCCCTCGGCCATCAGCGGGATGACCTGGTCGACATGCGGGTAGGGGTAGACATAGTGGAGGCGCACCCAAGGTGCATGGCCCTCGGGGGTGCGCAAGCTTCCCAGCTCGCGCGCCATGTCGGTCATGTGTGCGCGCACTTCGCGGCCGTGCCACATGCGCGGCTCGTGGCGGATGTCGACCCCGTAGGCGCTGGTGTCCTGGCTGATGACCAGCAGCTCCTTCGTGCCGGCCGCGACCAGCTTCTCCGCCTCGCGCAGCACGGCATCGATCCGCCGGCTGGCGAGCTTTCCGCGCAGCGCCGGGATGATGCAGAAGGCGCAGGAGTGATTGCAGCCCTCGGAGATCTTGAGATAGCTGTAATGTCGCGGGGTCAGCTTGATGTCGGGCTGCGGAATGAGGTCAACGAAGGGCCCCTGCGAGGGCGGCGCGTGGGTGTGCACCGCCTCGACCACCTGCTCGTACTGGTGCGCGCCGGTCACCGCGAGCACCTGCGGGTGCACCGCGCGGATCGCGTCGGCCTCCTCGCCCATGCACCCCGTCACGATCACCCGCCCGTTCTCGGCGATCGCCTCGCCGATCGCAGCGAGGCTCTCCTCCTTGGCGGAATCGAGGAAGCCGCAGGTGTTGACCAGCACCACGTCCGCGCCCGCATAGTCCTCGGCGAAGGCATAGCCGTCGGCGCGCAGGCGCGTGAGGATCCGCTCGGAATCGACGAGCGCCTTGGGGCAGCCGAGGCTGACCATGCCGATCTTCTTCTGGTCCGGCAGGATGGTGGTGGGGGTGTTCATCGCGGCGCGCCCCTACACCCATGCGGGGCGATGCGCCAGAATATCCTCACAGCGGCGTGACACCCCCGGGGTTGACCCGGAGGCAACAAAAGAGGCATTCCGGGCCGATGATCGCCAAGCTCTTCATCGAACACCCGCGCGCCATCGGCGAAACCTATGGCCAGCACGCCCGCACCGCCCTGTCCTTCGGGGCGCGGATGGTGACCGGCGGCCTCGCCTGCATGGTCCACGCCGTCGTTCCCGGCCTGTTCGTCAAGACCGCCAGCCGCACCGTCGTCCAGCTCGACGCCGAGATGCGCGGCCGCAAGCCTGCCCCGGGGGCCGAGGAATTCGCCTACGTCATCTGAGGCGCGGTGCTACCCCTCGCGCCCCGCTCCTGTTAGGGAGGCGGCGGTCGCATTGGGAGAGCGCGCATGAATGATTTCGCCCTGTGGCCGGTGCTGGCCGGAACCGCCGCCTTCTTCGCGGTCGGGGCGCTTTGGTACGGGGTGATCTTCGCGAAACCGTGGCAGCGCGCGGCGGGGCTGACCAATTCGCAGCTCCAGGCCGGCAACATGGGGTTGATCTTCGGCCTCGCCTTCCTCTTCGAGATGCTGATCGCGATGGTGCTGTGGCACCTGCTCGCCCGCACGGATCCGCCGCCGCATGTGGTGATGATGATGGCGATGGGCTTTGCGGCGGGCGTGATGATCCCGGCGATAGGGGTCAACTACCTGTTCCTGAGGAAGCCGCTCGCGCTGTTCCTGATCGACGCCGGGCACTTCCTCGTCGGCATGGCGGCGATGGGCGGGGTGTTCGTGTGGTTCAGGAGCTAGGCGCGCTTTCGGCGGCGGCGGTCGGCACAATTTCGACCACCACATCGCCCGGCTGGAGGCGCTGGCACTCCTCCTCCCAGAAGCCGATCGGGCGGCCCTGACGGTAGATCCTGAGGCCCTGCCGCCGCTGGCAAGATCCTCGATCGAACGCCCGCATTCCTCCGGGCTCACCACCCGCTCGACAAGCTGCACCCTCCCGCCGACGCTCGCGAGGTCGGAGAGGTATTCGGCGATGTGCGCGCCCTTGACCGAGCCGGCAAGCAGCAGCCCGGTGAAGCGCACCGGGTTGATGACGTTGTTCGCCCCCGCCTGCCGCGCGAGCAGTTCGTTGTCCTCGGCGCGCACCACCACGCTGATCGGCACCTTGGGCGCGAGGTGGCGGACGGTCAGCACGATGAGGATCGAGGTGTCGTCGCGCCCCGCGGAGACGAGCACGCTCGACGCCTCGGCGATCCGCACCGCCTTCAGGTTTTCGTCGCGCGTGGCATCCCCCGCCATGACGTTGACCCCGAGCCGTTCCGCATCTGCCAGCCGCTCCTCGGACGGGTCGATCACCACGATGGTGCGCGGATCGACCCCGCGCTCGATCAGCTCGCCGACGCTCTGCGCGCCGGAGATGCCATAGCCCAGCACCACCACGTGGCCCGTGAGCTGTTCCTGGATGCGCGCCATGCGCCATTTCTCCCAGCTGCGCTTGATGACGAAATCGTAGGCCGCGCCCACGAAGATGAACAGGACGGCGATCCGCACCGGGGTGACGATCACCGCCTCGATCAGCCGCGCCCGGTCCGAGATCGGGGCGATGTCGCCGAAGCCGGTCGTGGTGATGCTGATCATCGTGAAATAGACGACGTCGAGGAAGCTCACCGCGTTGTCGTGGCCGTCCTTCAGCCCCGCGCGGTCCCACCAGTGGATCGCGACGACCATCGCGATCAGGACAAAGGCAAGGCCGAGCCGGAGGCCGAGATCGCCCCAGACGGGAAGCTTCACCTGCCGCCGCAGCGGGCGGAACTGGTCAGCGAGAAGCGGCTTGCGCTTGAACGGGTTGCGGCTGGGCGGCTGCGCCATCCGCGCGGCGCCCGTCAGGCGAACCGCTCGGCGAGGATGCCGATCGTCGAATAGTGGGTAAGGTCGAGCTGCAGCGGCGTGACCGCGACATAGCCTTCCTCGATCGCCTCAAGGTCGGTGCCGTGGTCGAGCGTGTGCTCGATCTGGTCCAATCCGAACCAGAAGTAGCGGTAGCCGCGCGGGTCGCGGCCCTCGACGATCGTGCCGCGCGAATAGTCATGGAAGCCTTGACGCACGACGCGGATGCCCTTGACTGCCTCGGCGGGCAGGGCGGGGAAGTTGACGTTGATGAGCGTGCGTTCGGCCATCGGCGCGTCGATCAGCTTTGCGAGAACCTTCGCGCCCCATTCGCTCGCCGCGCCGAAGGGGACGTCGTCGCCCATGCCCTCGCGGGCATAGACCTGGCTGAAGGCGATGGAGCGCACGCCCGCCAGTGCCCCCTCGATCGCGGCCGAGACGGTGCCCGAATAGGTGATGTCGTCGGCCAGGTTCGCGCCGCGGTTGACGCCCGAGAGGATGATGTCGGGCGCCTCGGGCATGACGGTGCGCAGCGCCATCATCACGCTGTCGGTGGGCGTGCCGGTGACGGCATAGTGACGCTCGCCGTGCTTCTGGAGCCGCACCGGCCGGGTCAGGGTCAGCGAGTGGCCCGCGCCCGACTGTTCCTCCGAAGGCGCGCAGATCCAGATGTCGTCGGAGAACTGCCGCGCAATCGCCTCCAGCACCTTGAGGCCGGGGGCGTGGATGCCGTCGTCGTTGGTGAGGAGGATGCGCATCAGCGGGCGGGCTCCAATCGTGTGATGCCACCCATGTAGGGCAGCAGCGCGTCGGGCACGGTGACGCTGCCATCGGCGTTCTGGTAGTTCTCGATCACCGCCACCAGCGTGCGCCCGACCGCGAGGCCGGAGCCGTTGAGGGTGTGGACGAACTCGGTGCGCTTTTCCCCGGCCACCCGGTAGCGGGTGTTCATGCGGCGCGCCTGGAAATCGCCGGTGTTCGAGCAGGAGCTGATCTCGCGGAAGGCGCCCTGGCCGGGGAGCCAGACCTCAAGGTCATAGGTCTTGCGCGCGCCGAACCCCATGTCGCCGGTGCACAGCAGCAGCTTGCGGTAGGGCAGGGCGAGACGTTCGAGAATGGTCTCGGCGGCGCGGACCATGCGCTGGTGTTCGGCCTCGGAATCCTCGGGGCGCACGATGCTGACCAGCTCGCACTTCTCGAACTGGTGCTGGCGGATGAACCCGCGCGTATCGCGCCCCGCCGCGCCCGCCTCGGAGCGGAAGCACAGGGTTAGCGCGGTGAGGCGCATGGGCAGCGCGGCCTCGTCGAGCAGCTCGCCCATGACGCTCGCGGTGAGGGAGACTTCCGAGGTGGGGATGAGCCAGCGGCGGGTTACAGCATGACCACTTGCGAATAGCTCATACAAGTTATCTGATACTTGCTCAGCCATCATCTCACGTGCTTCGGGAGATAATGGCATCCCCTCTTCGACAGCCTGCGCAATAGCCTGCTTGACCTGATCTTCTGCGGATTGGCGGCTCAAGGTGACATTGGTTTTGAAGCTGTCCTCGGCGAACTTCGGAAGCTTGTCCGTGCCGTACATCGCTTCGTCCTTGACGAGCACCGGCGGGTTGCACTCGGCATAGCCGTGCTCGCCGGTCTGGACGTCGAGCATGAACTGGCCGAGCGCGCGGTGGAGCCTTGCCATGCCGCCCTTGAGAAAGGTGAAGCGCGCGCCCGAGAGCCGCGCGCCGGTCTCGAAGTCCATGCCGAGCGCGGGTGCGATGTCGGCGTGTTCCTTGGGCTGGAAGTCGAAGTCGCGCGGCGTGCCCCAGCGGCTGACTTCGACGTTCTCCTCCTCACCCGCGCCGTCCGGCACGTCCGCCGCAGGAAGGTTGGGGATGATCTCGAGCTTGCTCTTCAGCTCCGCCGCCAGTTCCTCGGCGCGCGCTTCCATCGCGGGCATCGCGTCCTTCAGGGCCGCGACCTCGGCCTTCAGCGCCTCGGCGACGTCCTTGTCGCCCTTGCCCATCGCCGCGCCGATCAGCTTGCTGGCCTCGTTGCGGCGCGACTGGGCGACCTGCACCTCGGTCACCGCGGCGCGGCGTTCCTCGTCGAGGGCGATTAGCGCGGCGGCCTGCGCGGGCAGTCCGCGGCGGGCAAGGCCCTGGTCGAAGGCTTCGGGGTTTTCGCGGATCAGGCGGATATCGTGCATGGCACGGGCCTATGCCTTCTCGCCCGGTCCAAGGGAAGGGGGGACCGCCTCCGGGGCCGGGCCGCGCCGCACCTGCGACGGAAGGAGGAACCGCAGCGCCCCTTCGCCGGTAAACCACGGGAAGGAGAAATACCCATGCTCAAGAGGATCATCGGCGCGGCAATCGGCGCCAAGCTTGCCAAGAATTCGCCCGCGGTGGGCGGCGCGACCGGCGACGCGCTCGGCGCGGCGGTGCCGTGGGTGATCGGCCGCCTCAGCCTGCCCGGCATGATCGCGCTCGCCGCCGGCGGCTATGTCGCCAAACGCTACATGGACCGGCGCGAGGCCCAGCCGGCGCGCCTCCCGGCCCCCGTGCCCGCGACGAACCCCGTGCCCGTCGCAAGCCACGTCGACTACTGACCTGCCACACGGCTGAAACGCAGCGCGCGGCGGCCTCCTCCCG